>JABDFM010000131.1 GCA_013286565.1 Bacteroidota bacterium | reverse complement strand
ACACTTAACCGCATACCCGAAATAGTGGCGGCAGTAAAGATTGATCCAAAAAAAATTAAATCACGCGAAAATCTGCTATTTTAGCGCCAAATTTTAAAAGTGTAATCAATACACTAAATTTTTATTTAAACAGAACCAGTTTTAACCGACATATATGAAATTATCTTACAATCGTACTAAAATTGTTGCCACAATGGGCCCGGCATCATCTAATAAGGACGTTTTATTAGCGATGATAAAGGCCGGTGTCAACGTTTGCCGCCTCAATTTCTCGCACGGAAGACCGGAAGATCACCAGAAAACGATCAATACTATCCGTGAACTTAACGAACAATATAAAATAAATGTAGGCATCCTGGCCGACTTGCAGGGACCGAAGATCCGTATCGGATTGGTAAAAGATGGGGGTATTCATCTTATTAACGGTACACGTATCAACATTACTACACACGAGTGTATTGGCGATGACAGCAAGATCTATATCACTTACGAAACTTTTCCGCAGGATGTAAGGGCGAACGAGATCATCTTATTGGATGACGGTAAGATACAGATGCGGGTGATAGAGACCAATAAAAAAGATACCGTGCTTTGCGAGGTGGTTCATGGCGGGATATTAACATCGAGTAAGGGTGTTAATTTGCCAAATACTAAAGTTTCCATCCCAAGCTTAACCGAGGAAGACCTGATCAACCTTGAATTTGCACTGCAAAATGATGTGGAATGGATAGGTCTTTCGTTTGTGCGTACCGGCCAGGATATTATAGAATTAAAACGCATTATTGCCCGCAGCGGTAAATCTGCCAGGGTAATAGCCAAGGTTGAAAAGCCTGAGGCTATTGATAACATTGATGAGATCATTGCTGCAACGGATGGCGTAATGGTTGCCCGTGGCGATCTGGGTGTTGAAATGCCTTTGGAAGAAGTTCCTTTACTGCAAAAAATGATCGCCCGCAAATGTCGCGCTGCATCAAAACCGGTTATTGTTGCTACCCAGATGCTGGAATCTATGATCACTACGCCGCGCCCTACCAGGGCTGAGGTGAATGACGTAGCCAATTCAGTATTGGACGGCGCCGACGCGGTAATGCTGAGTGGTGAAACCTCAGTTGGTGAGTTCCCGGTGATCGTTATTGAAACGATGGCTAAAATTGTAAGGAATGTAGAGGAGTTGGGTTATACCTATAATACCACTATTGAGTCGGAAACGCCACCAACAGCAGCCAACTACCTGAGCGATGCCTTGTGCGGTTCGGCTGTTTATTTGGCGGAGCACACCAATGCTGTTGGTATTATTGCCATGACCACATCCGGTTACACCGCCTTTGAAATATCGAGCCATAGACCCAAAGCAAGTACTTATATATTTACTTCTAACAAAAACCTGCTGAATGCATTAAGCCTGGTTTGGGGTGTAAGGTCTTTCTATTATGATAAGCTGGAAAGTACCGATCAAACCATCAGTGACGTAAACAATATTCTTAAAGCCGAAAACCTGATCGAAGTAGGTGATGTGATCATCAACACCGCATCAGTGCCTATCACCAAACAAGGCAAAACCAATATGCTTAAGGTGAGTGTGGTGGAGTAGTTGGCAGTTTTCAGTATGCAGTTAGCAGTTTAAAATTTGTTATTGAAAGTTGGCAGTATGCAGTTTAGATTTTACTGCATACTGCCAACTATTAACTGCTAACTTAATAAATCTCCGCTCCGCATACTTTTAGAAACAGATCATCAAGATCTACAAAGTAATAATCCCAATAAATTCTTATCATCCTCATATCCGTAAATTTTGGTATTATCCGTAATTACGTAAAAAACGTGATGTTGGGTTGATTATTATTTAACCTTAAAAAGTCCAAAAACTGCCCCTGCTTCATATCCATTCATTGATCAGTTTTGTGTGTGGGCGGCAATCTTTTTTTTAACATCGAAATCATAGGAAAATTAAGTGAAAACTCTTGTTACATTTTTTAATTTTTAGTTTTCCACACGTGTAAGATTCTGTAAAACAGCTATTTGAAATGGCATAATAATAACAATAAGCTTTAACTCCACACGTTGTGGAAAACTCTGAATTGAATCGGTTTACTCATAATTATAAATTTGATTAAAAACCCCTAAGGATTTTTTAACACTATTATAACTTATTAGACATATAGATATGGGCAACAAAATTTCAAAAAAAGCAGCCGCCCCCGGCGGTAAGGGACTAAAGGTTGACAGGTACTTTAGTAAAGAGGGAAAAAACGTATATGACCTGTTTAAATACGAAAAGCGTTCGTCGGTTATACGTAACCCATCGGGTGATGCTGTGTTTGAAATGAACGATGTTGAAGTGCCTGCATCATGGTCGCAGGTGGCAACAGATATATTGGCCCAGAAGTATTTCCGCAAGGCTATGGTTCCTCAGCCGGATGGCACTACAGGTTCCGAAAAAAGCATTAAGCAGGTTGCCCACCGTATGGCTAATTGTTGGAAAGACTGGGGTATGCGTTACGGCTACTTCGCGTCAAAAAAAGATGCCGAAATATTTTATGACGAGATCACTTATACCATAGTTGGTCAGCTGGCAGCGCCAAACTC
>JABDFM010000130.1 GCA_013286565.1 Bacteroidota bacterium | reverse complement strand
CCAACCACTTTGGGCTTCAAAACAAAGCTCTATTCTTCTTTCCTGGTGAATGATCGCTCTTAAACCGTCCTTGGTTGAAAACTTTGTTGGATTTAATGAATAAGTAGTCCATGCCTGCTGCACACCTTGTAATCCGGCACGCGCCCTTACCTTATCTATATAGGTAAATACATCCGGTGTTGGTCCGTTAACCTCGTTTAAGGCTTCAGCATATAATAAATACAAACCAGCAAGGCGCATTAAAGGCAAATGAAAATCAATTGGTGCAAAGCCATCATCATAGACAGAAAGATAATTGGCCAGCTTTTTGGGCCAATACCCGGTAATATTTAATGTATTAAGATCCTTAGGACCTGCTAATGATGAATTACCCCGTGCTTCAACATGATAAAGATCACTTGGATTTGTTTTACCATTTCCAAACCAAACGCCACCATCAAAAGCCAGGTTAGCATAAAACCTCGGTTCGCGACGAAAATGCTCTTCAATAGTTGTATATCCATTCTGAATATAAAAACGACTTGCGAAATCGCCTACCTGCAGATTGTACCTTCCGGCATAATCAAATGTATTATCTTCATTTATCGGCACGCCATTATCCGTATAAAAAAGCTCGGCTGTAGAAAGCGGCACTGCAAAGGTTGAAGGGTTTGAAAATATATTTATAGCTGAATTTGGAGTCATCCTCGGCGTAGCATAGCCCTGATCTGGAAAGGTAGGATTTAATGCCCATATCAATTCCGGGTTTTGATCCCATTTTTCTGTCACTGCATTTTGTATGGTTAAAACCTTGTTCAAAGAATCGGGCACATTGATGGCCGGTGCCGAGAAGGTATATAGTTTTAATCCTGCTGCCGTGCAGGCATCAATGGCCACTTTTGCCGCATCTGCCGCTTTTTGCCATTTTGTTACATCATAGGCGCTTGAAAAAAGCAACGTTCCATTTTTATTTTTAACACCCGCAAAATCAGGGTTCCCGTTAAATAAAGGGCTTGCCTGGGTGGCTAAAACTTCCGCTTTAACAGATAGTGCTATAACTGAAGTTATGCGGCCTAATTCCTGGGCCTGATTGTCAATAACCGGCGGCAGGTTTGGCGCTGCCTCATCCAGCAATTGGGTGATATAACTGAATACCGAATCAACAGGTGATCTTGCTACACGTACTTGTTCTGTAGAAGCGGTAATATCTAAATTAGTTTTTATAATAGGTATTGGCCCATATAAACGTAACAGATAATAGTGATAATAGGCTTTCAGAAATTTCACCTCACCTATCCAGCGTAGTTTTTCCGCCGGGCTCAGATCAACGGGTTTATCAATGTTTTCAAGCATCGTGTTACACCTCCGTATAGACCGGTAAATGGCCTCGCCCCCATTTTCACCATCCCAGAAATTAAGACCCACATTAGCACTGGTTTGGGTTCCGCGGATAAGGGCAAAACCTGTTTCCAAAAGCGGGTGATTGGTAAGGTTATTAGGATAAATGATCTCTGATGAAGTGGTAAACCCTGCGTTAGCCGTAGGATCAGAAAACTGCTGCAAAGTAGCATATCAGGTGAAAAGATAGTTTTCTGCTTCATTGCGATTTCTGAATGCGTAATCCAGGGTGCCCGTATTATCAGGAACAACGTTCAGGTATTTTTTACATGATACCCCCGAAAATATCAGAATCATCATTAGTAAAATTTTATAATATTTTTTCATAATTCTATTATTTATAAAATAAACAATGTTATAAAGTTGCGGTTAGGCCTATGTTAAACACCTTTTGTATAGGATATGCAAATCCATTACCCCCAAGCTCTGGGTCCCATAATTTAAAGGGGGCCCAGGTATAAAGGTTCAAGCCATTAAAATATATGCGGCATTTGTTAACGCTTATTCTTTTGGTAAGCGATGCAGGCAATGTATAGCCTACCTCAAGAGATTTAAGGCGCAGGAAGCTTCCGTCACGCATCCACCATGTACTATTCTGGCGGTTATTCTCTATCTGGTTACCTGTCACACCCAGTCTCGGGTATTCAGCATATAGGTTTTGATTATCTTCAGACCAGTGGTTATCGGCAAATTCCTTTAACAGCTGGGTATTACCATACACGTAGGCATCAGGACTTTGAATAAACGGGCTAACCCTGCTTGGATCGATAAAAAACGATACATGTGTCTGCCCCTGGAAAAATGCAGAAAGATCGAAATTCTTATACCCTGTTGAAATACCGTATCCATAAACAATTTCAGGGATTGTAGGATAGCCAATAAATGTTTCATCTGCTCCATCTATCTTTCCATCGCCATTCAAATCGCGGTATTTTATATCTCCACCTTGTGGTGGGATGCCATTGGTTGAAAATATCTGTGATGGTGAATTTTTTGCTTCATTGTCATCAACAAATAAACGCTCGGCTATATACCCATACTGGCGGCCGATGGGCTGGCCTGATTCATAGCGGTATGCTTCATTATACTGAGGCTGTTCATAGTTTCCATACACGCTGGTTGCATAGGTGAAGTTACCACGCCCCTGCATCCAGAAGTCTTTGCTGAACGTTTGCTTATAATCCATTTGTATATCAATACCTTTTGTATCGGCTGTTCCCAAATTAGCGGTAACATCCGCCTCAAGTCCCATTGTTGAAGGGA
>JABDFM010000129.1 GCA_013286565.1 Bacteroidota bacterium | reverse complement strand
CAAATAATTATACAAACCCAAAGACGAGCCCATCGCATCACCATCAGGTTTATGATGTGTGGTGATCACTATTTTACGGGGTTGTGCTAAAAGTTTGGTAAGCGCGGCTAATTCCAACATCAATTTCAAAAATAGCTGCAAAGCTAAATAAATAAATGAAATATGAACTATCTGATCATAACGTATTGACAAGCTTTATAAATAGAACAAGACACTATAGTGTAATTTATACAACGTAAACACAAAAAGACTTTATTTTTAACATGTAAAACGCTACTTTTGCGGCGATTTAACGCAAACAATGGAAACAAATAAAACATTTACCATGATAAAGCCCGATGCCGTTGCCAATGGCCACATCGGTGCAATTATTGATCATATTATAAAAGGTGGCTTCAAGATCACCGCGATGAAATACCTTTGGTTAACCCCCGAAAAAGCAGGTGAATTTTACGCTGTGCACAAAGCACGCCCTTTTTATGGCGACCTGGTAGCTTTCATGTCATCAGGACCAATAGTTGCCGCTATTTTGGAAAAAGATAACGCAGTTGAGGATTTCCGCAAACTGATTGGCGCTACTGACCCAACTAAGGCTGAGGCTGGCACTATTCGCCAACTGTTTGCTAAATCAATTGATGCAAATGCTGTGCATGGTTCAGATTCTGACGAGAACGCCCAGATCGAAGGCAGTTTCTACTTCTCTTCTTTCGAGAAATTCTAAATATTTGGATTCCGGATATGGGAATTATAATACCATATCCGGGATTTATTTCCACTATTACTTGCATCTTCAAACATTAATTGATAGGTTTACTTTACTGTTTAATACTCAGTTATGTAACCAGCATAGTGTGGCATGATAATTGAATAGCTTGATATAGAACAGAAGACTATGAAATTACTAATTAGATGTTTAGTGTATTCCTTAATTATTGTTGCAATAATTGTTGTGAATTCGCTGTTTTTCCTTCATCACCCACCAGAAGTGCAGTTGGTGTTTATTACTCCCGGAATAATTGTGCTTGGTTATTCAATAATAAGCGACGATTTGAGGAAGAAAAACAACGCACGCCTTCGCTGGTCTAGAGGAAGATAATTTCTTCAACTAATATCGCCTCTGCCTCATTATTGATCTTTTCAATGATCTGGGTACGCATCATCATCAGTTCGTTTTTAATTACCGACGACTCAATACGCAAAAACAATTTCTTATCGCGGATAAATATCTCTTTGGTTCTGTTTGCCATTGACTTTCCAACCAATTTGGGCCATGCCGCTATGATGCCGGTCTCGTCGAACCGCCGCTTAATTTTATAAACTTGCAGCATTTGTTCAATAGCTTCCTTTAGCGTTTTATCGTTGGTTTTACGCATTGATCTCCCCTCCCGTCACCTTAAATAATTTAAAATCTATTTCAATACCCTTAAAGATGTTTTCGACCTTATCCGCACTGGTATCTGTAATAAATACTTGTCCGAAATCATTGTTCGATACCATTTGCATCAGTTTGGTTACCCGCTTATCATCCAGCTTATCAAAAATATCATCGAGCAGTAACAGGGGTTTAAATCCTTTTTGCTGATACAAAAAACTGTATTGCGCCAGTTTAAGAGCTATCAGGAACGACTTTTGCTGCCCCTGCGAGCCAAACTTTTTCATTGGCATACCGTGGATAGCAAAATGAAGCTCGTCCTTATGTATCCCGGCAGTGGTGCGTTCCAAAGCCCTGTCCTTTTCTGTGCTTTTCTTCAGCAAAGCGGCAAAATCATCCTGCAGCAACTGCGATTCATAAACCAGGTCAACTTTTTCGGCATCCTCACTTAAAAACTGGTAATGCTTATTAAATATAGCAGTAAAGCTTTCCATAAAAGCCTTGCGCTTTTCAAATATCAGCTTGCCCGAGGCGATCAGCTGTTCATCAAACACGGCCAGCAGATCGGGGTCGTACCTGCCGGTATCAGCTATCCGTTTTAATAAGGCGTTCCGGTTGATCAATACTTTGTTATAGGTGATCAGTTCGTCAAGATACTGGTTATCTGTTTGTGATATCACATTATCAATAAACTTGCGCCGCTCCTCGCTACCTTCTATGATAATGCTGATATCATAAGGCGAAACCATCACCAATGGGAATAGGCCAATATGATCTGCAAGGCGCTGGTAATCCTTTTTATTACGCTTAAATTGTTTTTTCTGGTTCCGTTTTACGCCACACGCTACCGTCTCGGTCGCGCTATTTTTACTGAATACACCATTGATGATAAAAAAATCGGTTCCCTGCTTTATCTGCTGGCTGTCAATGGGGTTAAAATAGCTTTTGCAGAGGGAAAGATAATGTATGGCATCCAGCAAATTAGTTTTTCCTGCGCCGTTATCGCCCGTAAAAGCATTCACGCCCTCGCTAAAAACCAGTTCGGCCTCATTATAGTTCTTAAAGTTGATAACAGATAATTGCTGCAAATACATAAAGGAGTTTCCAAATTTAGCAATTAGCGGGGATTAGTTTGGTTATAATTGTTGTAAGGGTTGAAAATGTTTATCAGAAAACCACTGCAACTTTTACAAGCACTCAAACCCATCCAGCCACATCAGGGCTTAAACTTCATGCACTTGCTTGCCTTGTTGATGTTTTTGAAAAACTCGGGGCCTTTATCATTGGTAA
>JABDFM010000128.1 GCA_013286565.1 Bacteroidota bacterium | reverse complement strand
TCATCTTTGTTAACAGCCAAGAGAGTAAGTTTTCCATCTTTACCTTCAATGGTGATCGTAAAATTCTTTTGATCGCCATTGTCATTGCTTAAGGTTGTAGTGATCACCATTTTACCTTCTTTGAATGGTGTGGTCCAGTTACAGCTGGTTGTTTTAATTGCGCCCTTCATGGTTTGGTTCCCGTTATCGGCTACCACAACAATATCTGATTTGCTGATATCGATCACGGTTTGTTCATCCTCCGCTCGTTGTACTGTACCACTGGCATCAAGGTACTCTGTTTTTGAAGCGGTTAAGTTCACTTTTTTGTCGCATTGCGCAAAACTCATGGTGCTGCCGGCTACCAGCAGGAAAAGAGCGATAATGGTTGATTTCATATCATTTGAGAATTAATTTTCATAAAGATATATGTTTTATATAATACCATGCAATACATAGTTCTATTAAAAACACATAAAATTACTTAACAAATTGATAATCAGACAATAATTTTATTATAATCTGTTTATTGGGAAATAAAACTTTACAGGCACGATGATTTATGTTGCAGAAAGGCTTTACAACAGGCAAAATTACGAAGACTTACAGCTGGAATAACACACAGTTAGGCAGCCTGGCAAATGAGTTAACATTCACTATTCACTATTCCCAACTCACTAACCTCACTATTGCCCTTGCGCCAAAGTATAACCTATTTTGCCGTCAAATTTCATCAGGAACTCAACCGAACATATTTTGGCATCTTGTGAAAATTCAGCCGCAATATGAAGGAGTTCTCTTTGAGTAACCGTTTTTCCTTCTTTCTTTTCAAACCGCACACGGTATTCGTTTACCAGTTCGGTATAGATAGAACCTGTAGGCCAAACCTGCGTACCACGATTAGAAATCATTACTACATCAAAATTATCGGTCAGCCTTTTCTTAGCCAGGGCGGCCAGTTCAGCAGGCTGCAGATCATTCGCTTCCACAAACACATCTACCCCTACCATTTCTTCTTTAATGCCTTTGGTAACAGTCAGTTTGTTTTTAGTTAGGGTATGATGGTGCTCATTTGCTTTAGTTTCGAGGTTAGCTTTGCCGATAACACCGCCATCTGCCGGCACTTTGCCCAGATTAGCGATAATAGCATCAGCAAAACCGTTGGTGTTTGCAGCAGGGGTCGATCTACTGCCAAAATCACCGGTATGGATACCCTGTTCAAGCGTATAAAGCAGAGCGTTTTCAATTTCTGCGGCATTTTTGGTAAAGCCCATGTAGCGCAGCATCAAAATACCCGAAAGCAATAAAGCCGTTGGGTTGGCAATACCTTTACCGGCAATATCTGGTGCGGTGCCATGTACAGCCTCAAAAATGGAAATATTATCACCGATATTAGCTGATGGTGCAAAGCCCAGGCCACCCACTAAACCTGCGCAAAGATCAGATACAATATCGCCCTGCAGGTTGGTTAATACTATCGCCTCAAATTTCTCGGGGTGTGTAACCAGCTTCATACACAAGTCGTCAACAATAATATCGCTGGTTTCGATATCCGGGTATTCTTTGGCTATCTCCTGGAAAGTTTCCAGGAAAAGGCCGTCGGTCAATTTCATGATATTGGCTTTATGACCACAGGCTAATTTGGTATAGCCCTTACGCCTGGCCATCTCAAAAGCATAGCGTATCACCTGTGCCGATCCTGGGCGAGTAATGATACGACGCCCAACGGCCACGTCATAAGTCAGCAGGTGTTCAATACCACCGTAAGTATCTTCAATATTTTCGCGGATGATGGTCAGGTTGATAGGTATCCCTGCTTTGGAGAAAACAGTTTCTACACCATTCAGTGTCCTGAAATCGCGCTGATTGGCGTAAGTGTTCCAAACCTTGCGCGCGGTAACATTTATACTTTTTACACCTTTACCTTTTGGAGTTTCCATTGGCCCTTTGAACAGGATGCCGAGTTTTTCTATAGTTTCTTTAGCTGTGGACGTCATCCCGGTGGAGTGACCGGCATCGAAGTAGGATTTCCCCATCTCCACAAAATCGTATTCGAGCGGAACGTTATTGGCTTCAAATATTCGCAAAACGGATTCCATTATCTCGGGACCTATTCCGTCCCCATTCGCCACAGCTATTTTTATCTTCATTTTCAGACCTTCAAGGTAAATTTCGCGCAAAGATACAGCTTAATGGGCAATTTTGATAGAGAAGCCTTAATAAATCAGAGGGTCACTGCCAAAATGTTATATGCTTTTTGAAAGATTTAGGCTAAACTTGCACTCTGAAATGAAAGCTTTTTACGGAGATCTCAAACTTGGAATTTTAGGCGGCGGCCAATTAGGTCGAATGCTGATTCAACAGGCTATAAACTACAATGTAACGGTTAAGGTGCTCGACCCTGACCGTGAAGCGCCGTGCCGCAAACTATGTGATGAATTTGTGGTGGGTTCGCTTGGCGATTACGAAACGGTTTACAATTTTGGTAAAAAGGTTGACCTGCTCACTATCGAAATTGAAAAGGTGAATGTGGATGCTCTTGAAGCTTTGGAAAAAGAGGGCGTTTTGGTATATCCGCAACCCCGCATTATCCGCCTGATACAGGATAAGGGCCTGCAAAAGCAATTTTTTAAAGAAAATGATATCCCTACAGCTGAATTCCAGATCATATCTTCGGCACAACAACTCAAAGAAAGCCGTATTCCTTTTCCATATATCCAAAAACTGCGTCGCGATGGCTATGACGGTCGCGGGGTTTATAAAGTGCTGGACGAATCATACCTGGCTAAAGCATTTACCGAACCGAGTTT
>JABDFM010000127.1 GCA_013286565.1 Bacteroidota bacterium | reverse complement strand
ATAAGCTAAGCCGAAATAGACGTTTAAACACGTAATTGGCACTTTTGTCGAATTAAATTCATTTTTTATAATTGTATTTTGAATTATATTCTATTGATTGGTATATTTACTGTATGATTACTGAAACAGAATTATTCCTGGATAAAACGGATCTGCATATCCTGCGGTTGATGCAGGATAATGCCCGTATCAGCAATGCTGATCTTGCCCGCGAATTGGGTATGGCCCCATCAGGTGTACTGGAGCGTGTAAAAAAGCTGGAGCAAAAAAATGTGATACAGCAATACACCACCCGCATTAACCCGGTTGCATTGCAACAAAAAATGCTGGCTTTTATTTTCATGAAAGCTGCCGATGGGCCGGGTTGTAATGATACCGCCCAGCTACTTGCCAAAATACCCGAGGTGCAGGAAGTGCACCATATAGCAGGAGAAGATTGCTATTTAGTGAAGATACGCACATATGATTCAGCTTCGCTGATGCACCTGATGCGCAACAGCTTCGGCAAAATACCTAATCTATTGAGTACCCGCACTACCATCGTACTCGAAACGGTTAAAGAACAACAACAATTGGTTATACCAGAAAATTAACAAATTATGACAACAGCTACCAACAAATCCGCCTCACCCATATTGGTCATTATCGCATTTGCTACCGTTTATATAGTTTGGGGTTCAACCTACTTCTTTATACAGATGGCTATCCATGGCTTTCCGCCTTTATTGCTGGGGGCCATCCGCTTTCTTACCGCAGGTATATTGATGCTTACCTGGTGTATTATTAAGGGGGAAAAGATTTTTATTAAAGAGAGCATCATTACATCTGCTATAGTTGGTGTTTTGCTCTTGGGATTTGGAAATGGCATAGTAATATGGGTTGAACAAACCCTGCCCAGCGCTATGGTGGCCATCCTGGTATCGTCGGCGCCCATCTGGTTCGTGCTGCTTGATAAACACAACTGGGGCATCAACTTAAAAAGCAGATCAACCATTGCCGGGCTCATTATTGGTTTCGCAGGCGTTATATTGCTTTTTGGCGAACAGATGAACGCCATATTAACAAGTGGCTCTGTCCATTCAAAATTACCGGGGATGATCCTGCTTATTTTAGGCTCTATCGCCTGGTCGTCAGGTTCACTATATTCAAAACATCATCCCTCAAAAGGTTCGGCAGGGGTAAATGTGGCCTGGCAAATGATCATCGCCGGATTGATCTTTGTGCCCGGCAGCCTGCTCAATCATGAATTTACAAACTTGCAATGGCAGCAAATACCCGCGCAAGCATGGTTTGCATTAGCTTATCTTATTATTTTTGGTTCGATCGCCGCATTTAGCGCCTATGTATGGCTGCTGCAGGTGCGGCCTGCAACACAGGTAAGTACCTATGCTTATGTTAACCCCGTGATCGCTGTTTTGCTGGGTATGCTGTTTGCGCACGAACATATCTCGGTACTGCAAATTGTCGGCTTGCTCATCATATTAAGTAGTGTATTGCTCATTAACCTGTCTAAATATCGCAAAGCGAAAACAGAAGAACTAACAGGGGGAGAGAGCTTGACTGAATTAGAACAAGAGGGGATCAATATTACCCACAGCGCTTCGCTTGAGGAATGTGCCGATTAAACGAATAAATAATCCAGCGCGCCATTGTGTAACTGCTGCTTTATTTCATCTATCGCATTTAGCGTATGCTTTTTAAAAATGTCGTGATCAAAAGCATCAGGGTGCTGGGTTAGTAATTTACTTTCCTGATCAAGACAGGATAAAAGGCCCGCTTTTGTATGCGCGTTCTCGGCACATTTATGATATACTTTATGATAGGCCAGGTCGGCATCGTGCATATTTTGAAAACTGGCCAGTTTAATAAATTCCTGGTATTTGGCTAATCTGTATTTTTCTAAGTTAAGTTCGCTATGCAGCCTCGAAAAATATTCGGGCGCCCTTTTTGAATCTTTGTTTGTTCGTGAGATAAATGTTGTCATAAGATGTGATATGTTAGGATTTCAACACCAACTACAAACATAAAGTATATAAATAATTAAAACACCCCGTGTTTTAACGGTATTTTTAAAAAGGGATATAACAGAAGATAAAGGCTGCAGAATTGTTTTTTTAGCTATATTTAGCTGTTTCTTAACCAGTTTACTGTTCGAAATTAATTTCTACTGTTGCCTATCCCCTGATCGGAGATAGGCAGAATATGAAACAGGTCGGCGTGAAACGATAATTTTGTAAACCTTAACGAATTATACTATGAATAGGAGAATAGGGATAGCATTGATCATATTTGGAGCCTCAATGCTTATTTGGACAAGCTTTACTCCTGCCCCAAAAGAGAAAAAACCGATGATGCCTGACAATGACAGCAGCATTCGCGTTTCGGTTAAAAAGAAAACAACGATGAACTGGATGCCATACCTCGGTACGGTATTGGTGGCGGGCGGCCTGGTATTGGTTATTACAGGTAAAAGATCTGACCAGGAATGAACTTTTATATTTGACTATTTATAAACCACACATAAAATTATGAACAGAAATTTGGGCATCATATTGATCGTAATCGGGGCCATCATGCTTATCTGGTCGGGATTCACCTACACTAAAAAGGAAAAGCTGATAGATGCAGGCCCGATACAGGTTTCTGTTGATAAAAAACATGATGTAACCTGGCCTCCATATCTCGGCACCATATTGCTTGTAGGCGGGCTGGTGATCATTATTACCGGTAATAAGAAACGCTGAACGATAGTTTATTCAAATACCGACTTTATACGGCCCTTCACCGGAAGAATCAACCTGCTTAGCCGACTTTGCTTTGCTGATAAACAGTAATTGCCTAAACTTGCCCCGCTAATAAATACCTTTTACAATAAAAATGGATCAGCAGCAACAAACCAATATTTTACAGGTGGAGAACCTGAGTGTATATTATGGGGCTTTCCAGGCGGTAAATAATGTATCCTTCAACGTATTGCAGGGTGAAATATTTGGTTTATTAGGCCCCAACGGTGCTGGGAAAACCAGT
>JABDFM010000126.1:1404-3253 GCA_013286565.1 Bacteroidota bacterium | reverse complement strand
TAGTTGGATGTGAGAGGGTTATGCGGTTATCACAATAGATTGGTGATTTCCAGCCCGAAGCCCATGTAAAAGGATTGTCAGGTTGTAATTTAATTGCTTTAATTTGCAGCAGGAACTCGGCTACTTGCTGTTCGATCTCACTTTTATTAAACATGGCGCAAAAGTACAGAATTTATATTAACGAAAAAGTTATCCTGGTAACAGAATCGATACCAAAAAATGTGGAATACTATCAAAAAATAGATGCGCAAAAATTCGATCTGAAAGCATTTTACCAGCAATTTAACGGGCAACCGGGAAGCAGATATTATTTCCTGCTCTGTAATAACGCGAAGGAGTATTTAAAAAAGATAATAGCCAGTATCACCCTGATAGAAGCTGCCGGGGGCATGGTGATCAATTCAAAGGGCGAATATTTATTTATTTACCGTAATGATAAATGGGACCTGCCAAAAGGCAAGCTGGAAAAAGGCGAGAGTAAGAGAGAAGGGGCAGTGCGCGAAGTTGAGGAAGAGTGCGGGATCACCGTAAGCGGGATCGGTAAAAAAATATGCAAAACCTACCATACCTATACTGTAAAAGGCGAAGTGGTATTGAAACGGACTTATTGGTACAGGATGAGTTACAAAGGCATCGAAAAACTAAAGCCGCAACGGGAAGAAGGCATAACCGATGTGCGCTGGTTCAGAAATGGCCATATAGAGGCAATCATCAAAAATACCTTCCCGTCCATTATGGACGTGCTTGCCAAGATGGACCTGTTTAAAGATAAGCCAGCGCCTCTTTCGGAATAAACTGGCTTACATCGCCTTTATGGCGCAAAATATCGCGTACAATGGTTGAGCTGATGGACGAATAACCGGGCTTGCTCACTATAAAAATGCTTTCTATATCAGGCGCAAGCGAATGGTTCATCTGGGCGATGGCTTTTTCGTACTCAAAATCGGATACTGTACGGATACCCCTTATCATATACTGAGCGCCAATACTTTTGCAAAATTCAACCGTCAGGCCTTCATAGGCTACCACGTGTATTTTGGGTTCGTCCTTAAAAACCGCCCGCAGCATTTGTTCGCGCTTTTCGATAGTTAGCAGGCCCTTTTTTGAGCTGTTGTCACCAACGCCAATGTAAAGCTTGTCAAAAAGGCCTATAGAACGCTTGATGATATCAACGTGTGCCTTGGTAACGGGATCAAATGAGCCGGGAAAAAGAGCTGTTTTCATATTAAAAATGTATTTAACTCAATAATTCCCCTCTCGGGAGGGGGTGCGATGGCCAGTGTTGTGGCGGGGTGGGTTCTTCTGTACGCGTAGAACACACCCCTACCCCTCTCAAGAGGGGAGCACGCACTATATTAATTTTTTATTTCAACGCGTCTTTATAAAACGCTTCTTCGTCAGTTTTTAGTTTTGCATCCGCTTCCTTACTCACATACACCATGTGCCCGGCCTTATAATAGCTCAGGATGATGTTTTTGCGGATATCAGGTCTTAAACCCATGTGGCTTACCACATATTCGGCATTGTAAACCGGTGTAGCCAGGTCATAATAACCGCAAACTATATTCACTTTCAGGTGAGTGTTTTGGGTCATCGCGCTTCTTAAAGTTTCTGATACATCAAGGTAGCTGTTGATAGCAGGTTTAAAGTCCCAGGGCCAAACACTGGTAAGGGATTCATAAGGGATATCATTATTATAATTTAATTCTTTCCGCACATAGGTATTAAAGGCTCCCACAAACAGTCCGCTTAAATTGGAGTAGCTTGGATCGTACGAAGGATATTCGCCTGCGTTATCGATATCCTCACCTGTAAAGCGGCTGTCGTAACGACCTACGGTTTCCCCTTC
>JABDFM010000126.1:0-1394 GCA_013286565.1 Bacteroidota bacterium | reverse complement strand
AAATAATTTAGAGAGTCCACTACCCTATTGGTCAGGTCAACCGATGCCCCATCCCCTTCACTTAAAAAATAGCTATAGGTACCTTTGGCAAATACCTCTGTTCTTTTGGTTAGTTCGGCTGGCGATAAACTTTGCAGATCAGCTGATAATTTATGGAAGTATTGGGCCGTATTGGCATAAGTTGGCAAAAAGTAGATGTACGGCATTTCGTTGCCATTTTTAAAGTCGATCAATTGGAAATTTAGTACGGACGAAATCAGTGTAATACCATTCAAATACATCCCGTACCGTTCCTGCAAATAACCGGATAATCCGGCTGCGCGTGTAGTACCATAACTTTCACCGGCAATGAATTTAGGGCTGTCCCAACGCTCATTCCTGGTAGTATAAAGCCGGATAAAATCCCCTACCGAGGCTATATCCTCGTTATAGCCATGAAACTGGTTAACATCAACACCCTTTTGCGCTCGACTATAACCTGTAGAAACAGGGTCGATAAACACCAGATCGGTAAAGCCCAGCCAGGTATAGGGGTTCTGTTCGTATTGATAAGGCGGCGTAGGTGCATTGCCCGTATCGTCCCCGAATTTTACCCTTACCGGACCGAAAGCGCCCATGTGCAGCCATATAGATGCTGAACCCGGTCCGCCATTGAACACAAAAGTTACAGGGCGTTTGCTTTTACTGCCGGTATTATCGCCGGTGTAGGCAACGTAGAATATTTTTGCTACCAGCTTATCATCTTTGTCCTTCATGGGCATGTACCCTGCCGATGCGGTGTAGTTAACGGTTTTCCCATCAACGCTTATTTGGTGATGGGTAATAGACGGGCGACCAACCGAGGTGTCCCTTTTATCCATTGCGCTGTCCTTAACGGTTACTGATACGCGCTGTGCCTGGTTTCCCGATTGCGAAAAAGCGGTATTTGACAATATTGCCATTGAAAAGATGGTGGCAATGGCAATGATTTTCCTGGTCATAAATGTTGAATAAAATATAAATGGTAGCATCAAATATTGACTAAAAAAATCAATAATGCAACTTACAAATTTGCTTCACCGAAAGCCTCTTCAAACCATCCCGTTATGGAGTTTTGTGCGGGTGTCATGCTGAGCCTGTCGAAGTATGGTGGGCAGGCCCTACGCACCGCTCTTCGACAGGCTCAGCATGACACCCTTTTATGTTATTGCTCATTCAGAGTTTCCCAAATTTTGTAACTCCATGACGGTCTGGTTTTTTATTCAGCTTCCCTAAAAAACGAAAACGACGAATGCCCATACTTCCTTTGTTCCACAAATGCCGGGTGATTGCTCAGGTTTTGTAAGGATTGATGCTCAACGATGAGCATCCCGCCGGGGAGCAGTAGCTTTTTATCAAATATGATCTTCGGTATT
>JABDFM010000125.1 GCA_013286565.1 Bacteroidota bacterium | reverse complement strand
TTGAATGGGTCTATTACTAATGATTCCCCGATAAACGCCAATGCCTCATCAGGCCTGCCATTGAGGCGCAATAATGATGTTTTCAGATGCCTTGCAGGCGAGCTATGATAATTGCGTATCAATGATTTTTCAACCAAAGCCAGTGCCTGTGCTAATTTCCCTTGTGCCGTTGCAATGCGTGCCAACTCCAGGTAGGCACTGTGTTGCATGGCATCGTTCCAGGCTGCCTTATAAAAAGCGTCAAAAGCCTCATCCGGCCTATTTTGCAATTTAAGGCTTAAGCCGAGGTTGAAATAAGGCTCGCCGTCATACGGATTCGGGTTTCTTTTAGTAATGGTTTTAATAGCAGTTCTGAAATATGGCTCAGCCTTTGCAAACTGACCTCTTTTCAACAACAACAGACCGACAGCGTTATTGCAGCGGATATCGCCTGGACTTCTGCGTAGTGCCTCCTCGTAATAGTCTAATGGATTATATGTAGCGTGCCTGTATTGCTCCAAATGCAAGCCATTCAGATACAGGTCTTCTATCTGCTCAATTTCGTTAGGTTGTTTTGCTGCTACAGCTGCTGCTGGGATTTCCTGATCCGTATTTTTCTCGGGTTTATAGCTAACCAGCGTTGAACCATCGTTAGCGGTAACCACAATCTCCAGTTCTGTTTCGTCAAGATCAGCCGGGATCTTAAAAGTGGAGTTAAATATCGCATCAGGCGCTATGGTCGCTGTAAAGCTTTTTAATTGCTGCCCCTTATGCAATATCTTTATCGTGGCTTGCTCATATACAGCGGTGGCATAGACCTTTACAAAATAATCGCTTCCCTGCTTTCCGGCGCTGATCATGGCCTCTTTAGTTGCATTTTTTACGACGCCTATCTGTGCATAAGGCATAAAATACTGCTCAAAGGTTTTGCCTTCATTGGGCTGAAGCCATGAAAAATCAGGCTGGTTATCTGTGAATACGCCCGTCATCAGTTCAATGTAGGGGCCGTCCTCGTCAGTCAGGTTACGATCCCAGGCAAATCCGAAATCGCCATTGCCCCAGGTCCATTGTTTTTTGCCAGGCGATACATGATGATCGGCCACGTGTAACATACCGCCCTGTGTATCATGCTCATAACAACCCATAAAATCATATTTTGACTGTATGGCCATGTATGATGTGGGCACTGGAATATTTTTATAACGCGAAATATCGGTACCCGGCGCATAGTTTACTTTGTAATAAGTGCCCGTTGCTATCGGGAAATCGGAGACATCCCGTTTGCCATGGTCAAAAACTGCGTAAACATCAGGAGGAAAGACTGATTGATAATAATCGTTCACCTTGACAGCAGGGTTAGCCCACCACAAAAATGTTTGCGGGAATGGCGTTGGATTAAACAGTTTACCGCTTATTTCCAGGTATGCTTTGCCGGGGTATAATGTAAACCCAGCCATGCCTTTGGTGCGGAACATGACCTCCAGCTCATTAACCCAAACTGTTTTACTGCCATCGGCATTTTCCTGTATTTTGTAATCAACCGGCGAAAAGGTACTGGGGCGGTGATGCTGCGGCCAATTAAATTCAATACCGCCGGATATCCACGGGCCTGCCAGCCCTACCAGTGCAGGCTTTATCACCTGGTTGTAATACACAAAATCCCGTTTCTTTACCTTATCGTACGCACGTTGTATCCTGCCGCCGAGTTCGGGCAGTATCATTATTTGCAGGTATTCGTTTTCTAAAAAAACTGCTGTGTATTCCCGGTCGTGCTTTTCGTCTTCTATCTTTTCAATTACAGGGTGAGGATAAACTACACCGCTGCTGCCCTGATACACTCTTTTCTCGAGAAACATCGGATTCTTTTCAGGTTTTCCGGTTCCGTAAGTAGGAATACTGACTTGTTCTACCCAGGCTTTTACTTCCATATATTATACTAATTTACTATGTTTTTATTGGTTAGATGGTACCAGCTTAACCATCATCGCATCGGCGGCCGGCACGTTCAAAGAAAATGAATCCTGACCTTTGGCTATTTTTCCGATCGGCTGGTCGGTCAGGAAATCTTTAATGATATATTCAGCGCTCCCGAGCCCGAGGTCTGTTCGGCGCCAGGTTTGGTCGAATTGTTTTTTATTATCGAAATTGAATAAAGACAGCAGCGTTTCAGTACCAGGCAGATAGAATGCCATTTGCTGATCAAATGTCTCACCATCGGCAAATTTCAAAGGGGTAAACGCCTTGGGGTTACTAAAATAAGCACATAAATATTTGTTATCAAGATACACAGCGGCCCTGTCGGCAGCCACTTTGTTTCGATAATCAGAGCCATCGCCCAATATACTGCCCATCGACATCAAAGCAAACAGCCGCGCCCTGATCTCCTTTTCGTTTAGGTCGGGGTTCTTTTCAAAGTTCTTCATGATAGCCACATCCAGGTTGGTATAGGGTAATATCGTGCCCTGCACCCACCACAAATGTGAGCCGTTCGCTAATGACCCTTCCGTACTGCCATAATGCGGAAACCCTGGCTCATCATCACGCAGGTGTGAATACACATCGGTTGATATAAAACGGGCATGCGCGTACTGACTTGGAAACATCGGGGAAATTGCCTGGGTAATAAAAATATCCTTACCCATGATCGAGTCGGCCAATGTTTTCAACATTTTCATGCCATAATTATAAGCCTGAAGGCCAGTGCGAATATTATGGTCATAACGCCTGGTTGATTCCAGGGCTCCTGCCGTCAGAAAGTCTATTTTAATAAATTTAGCACCAATGGCCTTTGCCTTTTTCAATTGGTCAATAACATACCGGCGAATGGCAGGATGGGTAGGGTCCATCGCAAGGCAGCCCCAGTCGCCGTCCTTGTACCAAATGGGTTGCCCGTTCTTATCGCGTAAGACCACATCAGACAAGGAATAATCTGTTCCAGGGACCTTGGCATTCTCAGTATTGTTCTTCCAGGTCCACATGGCAAACGGAATAAAATAGAAACCTAACTCCTGGTTCTTTTTCTCGATGTATCTTCCGAATGAAGCTAAGAGGCTTGTGGTATAAATGGACTGATCATACGAATCGATACTGATAACTGGTTTTGAATATTTATTGAAATTGGGAAGCGTCTGGATAAAGTCAGGTATTTTCACCAAGTCCTTCGGCATCATTTTGCCTTCGTAACCTAACACCCCTTCAACTCCAAAACTATTCCAATAAACAGGTGCATTCCCTTGCCAGTTTAGTCTGCCATTAAACAGCGCATTGACGTTGCCGTATTCAACAAAACCCTTCCGTGTGTCACCGGCGCAAAGGTAAATGATAGAAGAATTAACTGACT
>JABDFM010000124.1 GCA_013286565.1 Bacteroidota bacterium | reverse complement strand
GATACAGGGCGATTATGAATATGAAACCGGTTACCAGATGATAAACTGTCTGGCTGAAAGAGGTTTAAGCTATTCAGATACTGAGATGATACTTGTTGGTAATCACGCCCCTTTCACCTGGGGTAAAACAGCAGAGAAAGCCGTGTACAACAGCGCTGTTTTAGAATCGATAGCTCAAATGGCCTATTTAACGGAACAGATAAACCCGGAGGTAAAGCAATTAAAAACCTCATTAATAAAAAAACATTTTGAACGAA
This sequence comes from Bacteroidota bacterium, assembly GCA_013286565.1. GTDB lineage: Bacteria > Bacteroidota > Bacteroidia > Sphingobacteriales > Sphingobacteriaceae > Mucilaginibacter. Next base: position 3,091 of record JABDFM010000124.1, on the reverse strand, counting down.
AACATGGACCTGACTCTTATTATGGGCAGAGTTAGATAATGAAAATCAATAATTCACTAAATTAACAACGGTTAAGCCCTCTTGAGTACCTTAAAAAACAAATCATTAACGAAAAATTCAACAATATAATCAATGATAGATCTGAAAAAATTGGAAGTGTGGTTTATAACAGGAAGCCAAAACTTATATGGCGAAGAAACACTTAAACTGGTAGCCGAGCATTCCACACAAATAGCAAAGGGGCTTGATGGCTCAGATAATATATCAGTACGGGTAGTATATAAACCGGTGGTAAAAAGCACCGAAGAAATTTATGAAACCATTCAGCAGGCAAACATATCTGAAAATTGCATAGGTATTATTACCTGGATGCATACTTTTTCACCTGCCAAAATGTGGATACGCGGATTAAATATCCTGCAAAAGCCAATGCTTCATCTGCATACACAGTTTAACAGGGATATTCCATGGAGTTCAATCGATATGGACTTTATGAATTTAAACCAAAGCGCTCATGGCGACCGTGAATTTGGTTTCATAGTATCGCGTATGCGCAAAAACCGCAAAGTTGTTGTGGGCCACTGGCAGGATACTGAAGTGCTCGGACAAATTGAAACATGGGCAAGGGCTGCAGCGGGATGGCATGATTGGCAAGGCGCAAAATTTGTTCGATTTGGCGATAATATGCGTTATGTAGCGGTTACCGATGGCGATAAAGTGGAGGCTGAATTGAAATTTGGCTTTTCTGTAAACACCTATGGTATTGGTGATCTTGTTGCTGTAATTAATGCGGTAACTGAAACTGAAGTCGACACTCTTATTACCGAATATGAAGCTACCTATACGATGGATGCATCACTGCGGAAAGGCGGAGAAAAACACTCATCTGTCTATGAAGCTGCAAAGATTGAAATTGGCTTGCGTACTTTCTTACAAAAAGGCGGCTTCAAAGGCTTCTCAGATACATTTGAGGACTTGCACGGCATGGTACAGTTGCCCGGTATTGCAGCCCAGCGTTTAATGGCTGATGGCTATGGCTTTGCCGGTGAGGGCGACTGGAAAACTGCGGCTTTAGTGCGTGCTTTTAAAGTGATGGGCAGCGGCTTAAAAGGCGGCAATGCCTTTATGGAAGATTATACTTATCATTTCGACCCAAACAACAGCCTGGTTTTAGGATCGCATATGCTTGAAATTGATGCTTCATTAGCAAATGGTAAAGCTACGCTCGAGGTGCATCCATTAGGTATTGGAGGCAAAGCCGATCCGGCACGTTTGGTATTTAACGTAACTGGTGGCCCGGCATTGAATGCTTCCATTGTTGATATGGGTAATCGTTTCAGGTTGCTGATAAACGAGGTTGAAGCTGTTGAACCGGAAAACGACCTGCCAAACCTGCCGGTTGCACGTGTGCTATGGAAGCCTTACCCAGATATGAAAACCGGGTGTGCTGCATGGATCTATGCAGGTGGCGCGCACCATACCGCGTACAGCCAAAACCTTACGACAGAGCACTTACAAGATTTTGCAGATATAGCTGGGCTGGAGTTTTTGCGAATTGGCAAAGACACCAGACTTGACCAGTTCCGTAACGAGATTCGGTGGAATGAAGTAGCTTATAAATAAGATCAATACAGACGGTGCAATTCTGATGGGATTTGAATTGCACCGTCTGCTTCTATATTAAACCCTTTTATATACGGCTTATCCTGATGATAAAGGGGTGTATCAGATTCCGTTCTTAATTTGCATGGGGTGGTCATTCTTTTTCACTATGGTGATCATGATTGCCATCAGTTTGGGCGGCCCCAAGATCAATCCTAAGTCCTTTGATATTGACAGATCGATGTTTAAAGTCGCACCGTCAACCCTTGCATTAATTGTAATCACCCTTTTATTACTCACAGCGCTTTATGTCAAGTTCTGGTAATGGTTAAAAATTGATAAAGGAAGTTTTTTATTGATTCAAAAAAAGTAGAGAATATTGAGCCCATTCTTCATAAGGCCATAACCCGTTTAACCCAGCTTGACACAATCTATTGTCAATCAAATACTTCTGAAAAACGGGAGTTAATGGGTTCGATGTACTCCCAAAAATTCACTTTCGAGGTTACAACCTTTCCAAATAATCCCTCCAACCAATGTTAGTAAGTTAGCACATTTGCGCAGTAGGATATATTTGAAAATTATATTTTTGCTGAAGTGCATTAATAAACCCTTGATCGATCTGAATAAAAAAATGGCATCAGCAGTAGATTACAGTGAAGATAGTATCCGGTCGCTCGACTGGAAAGAACATATACGCCTTAGGCCGGGAATGTATATCGGTAAGCTGGGCGATGGCTCGGCTTATGATGATGGCATTTATGTGTTGCTGAAAGAGATCATCGATAACTCCATCGATGAGTTTGTAATGGGTGCGGGTAAAACCATCGAGATCAATATGAGCGATCATAAAGTTACCGTGCGTGATTATGGTCGTGGCATCCCGCTGGGAAAAGTGATCGACTGCGTATCCAAGATCAATACCGGCGGTAAATATGATAGCAAGGCCTTCCAGAAATCGGTGGGATTAAACGGGGTGGGTACTAAGGCCGTTAACGCGCTTTCCAATTCGTTCATCGTACAATCCTACCGCGACGGGCGCACCAAGATAGCTGAATTTGCCAAAGGCGAATTGCTTCGTGATGAGCCGGAAAAGGAAACTTCGCAGCGCAACGGTACAGCCATCAATTTTTTTCCGGACGACAGTATCTTCAGGCACTATCATTTTATACCCGAGTTTGTTGAGAATATGATCTGGAACTATGTGTTCCTTAATTCGGGCCTTACCATAAATTTTAACGGGCAAAAATTCTTTTCGGAACGCGGTCTTTATGACCTGCTCACCCGCAACGCGGATACCGAAACTATACGCTATCCCATCATCCATTTAAAGGGCGAGGACATAGAAATAGCCATGACCCACGGGCAGCAATATGGCGAGGAATATTATTCGTTTGTGAACGGGCAGAACACCACACAGGGCGGTACGCACCAGGCAGCCTTCCGCGAAGCGGTGGTAAAGACCATCCGCGAGTTTTATAAAAAGGAA
>JABDFM010000123.1 GCA_013286565.1 Bacteroidota bacterium | reverse complement strand
CAATAATGCAAGCCCATGGCTGCCCATTTTCCCGGTGGCATCTGTTCCATTGGCATACCTGCCGGGGCCGTAGTGTGCCGGGCCGATCGCTCTCAACCCATATTCATAAGCACGTTCCAAATGTTTTATGGTGATAATGGAGTCAGCGCCTTCGAGGCTCAGCATATAGCCTACCGGCTTATGTTCCGTATCACCATCTTTCCAAAGCTCCAAATGCTTTTCGAGAGACGGCAGATCAGTGATCTGCACCATTTCTCCATCCTCTTCCATCGCCTTATACCAGGCCACCTGTCCCTGCGTTTGCGCCCAGGCCTGTTCCGGCGAATGCCAGCCCGGTAAAGGGTTATCCGGCTCAACATACCTGCCTATCTGGGTGGCAACTACCAATCCGATATTGCCTTTACGCAATTCGGGCAGGGATACTACGCCTCTGCTGCGGTCAGGCTTATCGGTTAATCCTTTTTCGCGTGCATTTATTTCGGAGATGGGTCTGCGCAGGTCGCGGTTCCATTCCAGTGCGTTCATGCTTAAATCCAGGTGGGCGTCTATAGTGAACATATTTTTTATATTTTCTTGTAGAGACGCAATGCATTGCGTCTCTACGGTGATGGTTAAATGGTGATTTTCCTATCCCTCGCTATATTCCGCCACTCCCCGCTGATCGTATTATTTTCGATAGTAATGGCGCGTTCATACAAAGCAACCGTAGGGCAAATATGATACGGCAGGCCATACAAAACATCGCCTATTTTATAGGGATGATTCTTACCGGCATCGACTACCAAATGCTCTTCGCTCTGACCTGTCATTACTAATTCCGGTGCGTTCAGGAAATAGATGCGTTTTGCCAGTTCATTTTCTGCGGATATCGATTTATGACCAACATCCAAACACAACTTCGTTTGATCGGGCAACGAGATCACACGCGATACCACCAGCGCGGCGGTTAAAAATGATTGTTCGGCACAAGTTAAACTATAGCCCCTGTCCCAGTAAATAAATGTACCCGGACTACATTCCACCACACCCCTTTTGGCATGAATTGGAAACGTAGGCGAACCACCTGCAACAATAACAGGTTCCGAATAGCCTTTTTGTTTGATATCCTGTTGCAATTGCTTTACAGGCTCAAAAGCCTCATTACATTTTTTGGTACGGGCATGCAGATCTGCGTCATGGAGGTGCCCATCATAAGCATGCAAACCAACAGGCTTTATTCCCGGTAAGGCATCGCAATCAATATACAACTGCAATGCATCTGAACCCGGCGCAATACCTGTACGGTTCATCCCTATATTTAGGTCAATATAAACAGGTATTTGAATTTGATGCTGTAATGCGGCATCAGATATATTTTTAGCGGCTTTGCCATTATCAACCAGGCAGGAATACTTTGTACCGGGGTAGGTTTTGATCAATTTGATAAACCGGTCCAGTTTTGGCCCTACGGGCTGATAAGCCAGCAATACATCGGGCGCTTTGCTCATCCCTAACATCTCGGCTTCGGCTATGGTAGCACATTTAAATTTGGTGATACCGGCATCCAGCATTAATAATGCAGCATCCTTACTCTTATGCGTTTTAACATGCGGGCGCAGGCGGGCCACGTCATCTATCATACTTTTCAAGATACGGATGTTTTCTTTTACCCTGTCGGGATAGATCACCAACGCGGGTGTGTCTAATTTATCAATATCAGTAATCCTGTACCAATTTTGTTCAGTCATAGTTTACTTTCAAACCTAAACCAATTCAAATAACGCCTCTATCTCCACCGGGATGTTATCAGGCAACGAGCCCATGCCTACTGCACTGCGTACACCAATGCCATTGTCCTCGCCCCATACTTTGGCAAATAGTTCACTACAGCCGTTGATGATAAAAGGGTGCTTTTCAAAATCGGGCGTACAGTTTACCATGCCCAATACTTTGATCACACGCTTCACTTTATCCAGGCTACCCAAATTTGTTTTAATGGTGGATAGAATGGCCAGGCCTACCTGCCTCGCGGCCATTTTACCATCTTCCATATTTATGGTTTCGCCTATGCGGCCTATGATCAGGCTTTTATCATCCTTTACCGTACCGTGGCCGGATACATACAGGTATTTCCCATCTATTAAACAAGGTTTATAAACGCCAAGCGGCTTTGGTGCAGGTGGTAAATTAAGCCCCAGCGCTGCAAAATTTTCTTCGGGTGTATTCATCATATAAAACTATAAAGTTTTGGTGAGAGAGTGAATTTATATTCAAATTAACACACGATTTCAATTGAAAAGACGAATATAAAAAAGCCCCTCTCTACTGGAGAGGGGTTGGGGAGAGGCCAAAAAAGCCGGGTATCTCACGCCCGGCTTCAACTAAATCTAATTAATCAATAAATATACTCCAATTAAAATTTTACGGTAAGGCCGATATTTACTACGTAATCAGCAAAAGCCGCATCACCATGCGAAACTACACCTGTTGCTGCTGTTTCTCTTAGATCAGGAACGCTTTGTGTACGGTCGCGGATAACAGCAATTGGCACAAATCCATATATCGAAATATTTTTAAACCGGTAGGTTACTCCCGGCTCAGTTGCTAAAATATAGCCCGGTCTTCTGAAGCCATCGCTTTTGCCAAAAAGGTCATGAACAGGCAAGCAATCATCACGAAAGCCAAATGAAAAATTGAATTTTTTAACGTTTAAGCTTGCTCCAAATCTTACCAGGAATTGATCAGGCACGCTAAATACGTCGCTGGTTTCGGATGCGCTAATCGAGGTTGTAGCTGCTGTTCCGGCCGCTGACTTAGGTATACTAACATCTTGAGGATTGGCGAGGTAGTAAAAATTACCATACAAGCCAAATTTATTGGTAAAATCATAGAAAGCATTTATTTCGGTGGTGATACCTGTACCGCCATCTCCTAATTGGATAGATTGATCAACATACTTAAGCGTTTTCTCACCTGTGGTTGCATTCGTCAGGAAATAATCCTGGACACCATAATTGCCTGTCGCGAATTTTACACCCAAGCCTATCTGTATGTTTCCTCTTGTAGCTTTTTTAGGGTCAAATAACCAATAATAACCGGAAATGTTAATATCGCCTACACCAAAAGAATGGGTACTAAACCTGGTTGCACCAGCTGTTGCAGTAGCCTTTAATACCTGCGAACGGCTATTATCTGCAAACGGAATATTTACAGCCATTGACCAGCGATCATTAAAGATACGGGTTAGTGAAAAGTCCTGTGTAACTACCTTATTGATCACATTATTGTGCAAAGAATCAATTCGATAAAACTGTTCCTGTTTGCCCACAAAGTGCCTGAAAGATTTATAATAGCGGCTGTTGCTGTTAAACAGCCATTGGCCATTTTTTGTTAAACTATCCGGATGTTCATCCATCGTTGTAACACCGCCGGTACTTCTGATCG
>JABDFM010000122.1 GCA_013286565.1 Bacteroidota bacterium | reverse complement strand
AAACATAGCCATATTAGGTTCTACAGGCAGCATTGGTACACAAGCTTTGGAAGTGATCGGAGAAAATCCATCCTTATTCCGGGCTTATGTACTTACTGCGCAAAATAACGCCGAATTGCTCATCCAACAGGCATTAAAGTTTGACCCGGCCTATGCGGTTATCTGTAACGAAAGATATTACGCAAGGGTAAAAGAAGCCCTTGCATCAACCAATGTAAAAGTGTTAGCCGGAATAGGGGCCATAAACGACATCGTTACGCATCCTAATATACATATCGTTTTGACGGCTATGGTGGGCTTTGCGGGCTTAGAACCTACCATTAAAGCCATAAAAGCAGGTAAGGACATCGCATTGGCCAACAAGGAAACCCTGGTAGTTGCCGGAGAGCTGATCACCAGCCTTGCCAAACAGCACGATGTTAAAATATTACCCGTTGATTCTGAACATTCGGCTATTTTTCAATGCCTGGCAGGAGAAGAAGCCGATGCGGTTGAAAAGATCATATTAACAGCTTCAGGAGGGCCATTCAGGGGGAAAAGCCCGGAGTTTTTGACTGGTGTAACACGCGAGGATGCTTTGAAACATCCAAACTGGATAATGGGCGCTAAGATCACTATCGACTCCGCTTCTTTAATGAATAAAGGGCTCGAGGTAATTGAAGCCAAATGGTTATTTGACCTGGATGCCGATCAGATCGATATTATTGTGCACCCTCAATCCATTATCCACTCGATGGTGCAGTTCAGGGATGGGTCTATAAAGGCTCAGATGGGTCTTCCGGATATGAAATTACCTATCCAATACGCATTGGCTTATCCCGACAGGATAAAGAACGACTTTAAACGGTTTGATTTTACCAACTACCCCAGCCTTACCTTCGAGAAACCTGACATAAAGACATTTCGCAATCTGGCGTTAGCATTTGAGGCGTTAAAACAAGGCGGAAATATGCCATGCATCATTAATGCCGCCAATGAAATTGCCGTGGCAGGCTTTTTGAACAACAATATTGGCTTTTTAGCCATGAGCGATATCATTGAAGAGTGTATGCAAAAGGTAGAATTTAATGCCCGCCCTGCACTGGATGATTATTTGAATACTGACAAAGAAACACGCATCTTTGCGAAAAATTTAATACAACAAATACCGTTAAAGACATTTACAAATTGATATAAATAACGAATGAGTATAGTGATAATGGTTGGCCAGTTACTGCTGGGCCTTTCAATTTTGGTGATTTTGCATGAGTTTGGCCACTTTATAGCGGCACGCGCCTTTGGCATTAAGGTAGAGAAATTCTACCTGTTTTTTGATGCCTGGGGGATAAGTCTTTTCAAATTTAATTATAAAGGCGTTGAATACGGTATCGGCTGGCTGCCATTAGGTGGCTATGTAAAAATAGCCGGTATGATCGATGAGTCAATGGATACCGAGCAGCTTGCCGGGCCACCGCAACCCTGGGAGTTTCGTTCAAAACCAGCCTGGCAGCGCTTAATTGTAATGCTTGGCGGGGTAACGGTAAATATGATTTTGGGCGTGCTGATATTTTGGGTGCTTGCTCTTAAATATGGCGAAACCTATATCCCAAATGATAGCTTAAAATACGGCATTGCACCCGGAAAGATCGGTCAGAAAATAGGCCTTCAATTAGGCGATAAAATAACGGCAATAAATGGTAAACACATCCAGTATTTTGATGAGCTGATCAGCTCAAAAGTATTGCTTGGCAATACTGTATTAACTGTACAACGCGGTGATAAGAATTTATCTATTACAGTGCCCGGCACTATTTTGAATGACCTTTCTGACTATGGTATCGGCGAATTTGTAAAACCGCGAGTAAAGTTTGCCCTCGATTCCGTATCCCCTAACAGCGGCGCCCAAAAGGCGGGGTTGATCAGGGGCGACAGTATTCTTGCAATAAACGGGACGAAGATGATGTTTTTTGACCAGGTGCAATCCCTGCTGTTGAATAACAAAGGCAAAAAAATACAGTTAACCATAGACCATAAAAACGTTATCCGGCAGCAAGACGCACAGATATCTAACGACGGAACGCTTGGTTTTGTACCAAAAGTGAACCTGAAGGAAGATACTATTACGTTCGGGCTTTTTGCTTCATTACCGGTTGGTGCTACAAAGGCATGGGGTACATTCAGCGATCAGTCAAAGGCTTTAAGTAAGATATTTACAGGTCAGGTAAAAGCGCGTAAAGCTATCTCAAGCCCTATTGGTATAGCCGTTATGTTCGGCTCCCATATTGATTGGATCAGGTTCTGGAACCTGGTTGGTTTATTATCCATGGTGCTGGCATTAATGAATCTATTGCCCATACCCGCACTTGACGGTGGGCACGCTGTGTTTTTGATCATCGAAATGATCAAGGGCAAGCCGCTAAGCGATAAATTTTTAGAACGCGCCCAGATCGTAGGCTTTGTAATATTGATCAGCCTGATGGTATTTGCTTTTGGCAATGACATCGTGAAGCAGATCATGAAGAAGTAACTACGGTTTCTCACCCATAAAAAAAGCGCCCTGGTTAATAACCGGGGCGCTTTTTTTATATTTATATTGATTTAAACCGTTGGGTCTGGTTCTGTCGTGGCATCAAAACGCAAGGGGTCCTTTTTAAATATAGCTGCAAATATCAAGGCTATAACAAACATTAGTATAATGGAAATGGCGATGCCTTCTATTGTTTTAGCTATACTGACATTTTTCTGTGAGTCAAATTGTTTTTGCACGTCAGCAATCTTCGAATCTATTGTTGCCTGGTCAGCCCCGGTTTTTTCAAGCATGGCTGTGGTAGCCTTTGTCATGGCATCCTGCGTTTTTTGCACCATATTAGGCTCAATTACTTTTGCAAAAATAAAATTCATGCCTACCGTTTGTACAGCATAAGCAACTAAAAACATAATGAATATTCCGGTAACTGCTTGTTTGAATATCCAATATCCACCGATCTTTTTACGCATATCTATACAGAAAAGGATAACAATTACAATCGGTATTATAATTGAAAAAATTATCGGTCCCCCAATAATCATCGCAAAAGAAGTTGTCATCCCGGTAATAAAGTAGAATGAAAAGATACCAAGCACCAGTGTAATTAGTCCTAGTATTAATCCACTTGTAAGCGCATTTTTTCTTATTTGCTGATTCAGGTTTTCCATAATTGTGAAGGGTTTATATTTTAATTGAAGCTAACTAATATTTCTAATACCGCCATATCAAAATCCTTATTTATTGCATTTGTAGCAATAATATCTTTTTCATGCTCCCCGTTGGCCGCATTTTGAAAAAAACACATCATCGGGTAAAATATCTCTTTGATATCTGAATCATCATCAAGTGCTTTAGCCGCACTGCTGATCTCCTCAACCGGACTTTCCATCAATATCTGGTTATCAATCACCGGCTCATATATATGGTACTCATCCTGGAACTCGTCTTCGTCAACCAGTAAAAATTCTTTCAGATAATCTTCCAGGCCAGGTTCAATATCTTCGTC
>JABDFM010000121.1 GCA_013286565.1 Bacteroidota bacterium | reverse complement strand
AACGATTACGCCCAAATAAGCTGGTTAAAATATGTTCCCAAGACAGGCGATTCAATCTCTTATACTGTAGTTTTAGGAACAGACACCGTGGCCAAAGGCTTATCAGCTACCAGCTATCAGTTTAATAATTTAACGGGCAACGCCTACTCCGGCAAAGTCATTGTTAAAAATGCGAAAGGCGTCTTAACCAGCAATGCATTTAATTTAAGCGCCTTTAGTGGTAATTATTTTGGTGCCAATACAGCAGTTGGTGGCACATTTATGGATTTTAATATAGGTTTAAATGCTTCAATGATATGGGCGTTTTATGCTATTAACCAAAATTCAAGTAATTATCAGGGGTTTACAACACCTGTAATTAGTGGCGACACCATATTTGTAGGAACACAGTATGCACTCAAAGCCAAAAGCATACAAAATGGAAATGATTTTTGGAACATGTCTTTCAATGGTAGTCCGTATTATTCTTTGTTATATCATTCCGGGACTATTTATACAACATTTAATTATCCGCAGGAGTTGGTAGCAATAAATTCTCAAACACATACAGTGAAATGGACCTATTCACCTGTTCTCCCTAATAACTATACTATTACAGATCCTGTATTTGCAAATAACACTATTTTTTTTGGTTGCTATTTTTCGATTTATGCTGTGGATGCTACAACCGGGCAAAAAAAATGGTCTTTCGATGCACAGCGTGCTACTTGCCGCCCCACTACCGATGGCTCATATGTTTATTTCACGTCTCAAGATCAATATCTATATTGCGTAAATGCTCAAACAGGCACGCTGAAATGGAAATATAATCTTAATACATTCGTAGATTATTGGCGCTTCACGAATGTTCATAATGGTGTGGTTATTCAATCATTAGGCAGTAAAACAGTAGCATTAAATGGGTCTAATGGGGCCGTCCTCTGGCAAACAGCAGCAGCGGGCGCACCTGGCTTTAAAGGCGATACTGTATTCTTGATATATAATAACAAGATCAATGCTTTAAATTTAAACTCCGGAGCACAGATATGGCAAGGAGGTACTTCACTAAATAACTACAATGATATTATTGTGGCTGATGACAAGCTTTACACAGGTCGTAATAATTCATATTTTAGTAGATTCGATGCAAATACAGGCGCAACGCTAATGCCTATCTCTACATACGGGCCAAACGATTTGGAGTTTTTCGAGGTATCAAGCATTCTACGGATTAATAACAAGACCTTCTACGGCAATTCCAGCAGCATGAACAGATGACCCGTTGGGGTTTAACTTTCAAAACCGCCGTCCCTTTTAAATAATTAAAGGAACGACGGTGATAAAGTCAATTTAAGGATGCAGTGCAGCGGTAAAGGCGGCCACATCTGATGCGTCATATCCAATACGTGTATCTCCATTGGTATGGGTTGCCCATACGTACACATTTTCTGAAAATGCCGCTATAGTGCAGGTTCCTAACAGATCCTTCAGCAAAATGGACTTATGATACTGATCCATTCCCGAAACAGCATGGGCTGGTGTAGGAAGCGGGTTGTCTACCTGTACTATATCATAGCCACCATCTCCCGTTGTTACCAAAAGTGCATTGTTTGCATTGGCTGAAGTTCCGGAAGATGCCGCGATCGCTAAGGCCCCGCTATTCCCCTTATAAACACTAAAGCTATAAGTGGCAAAATTATGCGGATGCCCTGCCTGGAAATACAGATCTGCGTTTTCGCTGTTTTTATCATGATAATAGCCAACGCCGCATTCAGTGTCGGTTGTTTTACCGGCGATAAATGCATCCGATATCCCTGCATAGCAATAATCATTATCGACCCTCATCAAAAAGTTGAACCCGATAACATTACCCGATCCATCTTTGATCACATAATTTTCAGGCAGCCCGTTTTCTAAAAGCCCGTCAGCATCAATAGTAGTTATTCCAGGGATAACCGGTGCGGGATCAGTCGACAACCGGTCAACTTTAAACGGATCAGCAGCCAGGGGAACCACTACACCATTGTTATTCAGGAGCTCCAGTGTAAATTCATACAAACCAGGGTTCCATAAGGCAGTATTGACGTAAATTGAGGCGGTATCGGCATCCCAGAAAGTTCCGGCTATGCCGCTATCAACCGAGGCATCAAGGTGCGGTATCTTATACATCGCGTTGTTGGCCGGATCTAAGAACGGGCCGAGCGTCACAGTTCCCGGCAGGTTTTCCCAATTGGTTGGTGTTACCTCGATCCAATGATCGTATGATTTAGCCACCGCTCCGTTCAGGATATGTTTGGAGTCCGAAACAGCAGTAAGGTAAGCATCTTTTTTCTGCGTGTAGCTCCATCGGTAATAGGTAATCCCCAAAGCGTTTAAGCCATCGCCAAACTGTACGATGAACGGGAAACTGGTGCCAAAGGGACTAATGTTTCCATAGCCTCCATAGGCAGTTAATCCAACAGCATTGGTCAAATGCCCGCTGGCGGTTTCCACCTGCTGGATACTCCTGATACTGGTACCCCAACTCACCGATTTCACCCAAACATGGTCGTCCCCAATAGTTGGATTGCCGCAAAAACATGGCAAAACATCAGGGTTGGTTATAGATATATTGATGTCGGTACCGCAGGCGTAGTTCCAATGTGTAAAGCAGGATATCCATGGCTTGTAAACGGTTACCCAAACGCCGCCTATCATTACCTCAACCCAAACATAAACGTTAGGATGATTTTTGAGGAAATAAAGCAGGTTATAGTCAAACCGACCGTTGCAATCCGTCATAACCGTTGCAATTTCGTCGCATTTGTAAAACCATGGCCAAAACCAGGGCCACCAGCATAAATAAGGATGAAAAAAGCTCAAAGTTATTCGCAATGATGGCACGGAAATTTTCGATAGAGCCGTTTAAGATCCCGCTTTGAATATTTGCCGGCAATTCGGGGCGAACAGGCAGATCAACCTGTAAGTCCCTCGTTTCGTTAAAATTAGTGGATTGCTTAAAGGCACTGCTGATATTGAAAGTTGCATCAGGGGCCGGGTCTGGGATCGGGATAGGGTTTTTAATAACAGTTGCCAGCTTATCCCTTAAATCATTCAGCACACTATTCGGGATACGATAGATGATATACCAGATAAGCCATACCTCGCAGATGTGCACCCTCGCATCGCAGATGGGTAATACCTCGGGCACGCCATTTACATTGAAAGTTTTAGTGACTGTACCCTGTACGTCGCACCATCCAAAAGGCAAAGGCCACGGGAAGTGCGGGAAATAAGGTATTTGAAAAACATTATCAGCCGATAAGCGAAATGATGGTTGCCAGGCACCCATGTCTAACAGTGCTTTTTCATTAACCGTTACATTTCGTAATTCGGCAGATAGCTCAGGCGCTATATACACCGTTGCATTTCCCTGGATGGTTGCCGCATTCGTTTTCAATCTTACTTCGCCGTCCTTTAACGAATGTGATTCCGTCACATTGCCCTGTTTGTCTACAACATACAGTTTTAAATTCGCGGCTTTTTTTTCTTCGCCCTGTGGTATTTTAATAATTACAGGGCTTGTTTGTTTTCCACTTGCCATAATAGTTCATTTTCATTTTTTCACCTACTCTGTTTACCCTTTTCGGCAACCGGGTGCTTACTCTTTTTTTGAAAAGGATTTTCTGCATGCTCCTTT
>JABDFM010000120.1 GCA_013286565.1 Bacteroidota bacterium | reverse complement strand
TTCGCATTCTCGTACATCACGGGTTAAATACAAGGTGGTTTTCATAATCACTTCGTAATCAAGCGAAGGTTCTCGATGATCTGCATGCAAAAGTCCTGCGATGGTATGCATGTGAATATTCTGCCCTTGCATACGATCAAAACGTTTTACGCCAAAAAATCCGGAACCACGTCTCGATGGAAAAAGCTTTGCTTCCGGAACATCAAGCCCAGCCGCTATTGCCATTAAATGGTAGGCATATTCAATACAGCTAATATCTTTTGGATCAAGGCTAGATCTAAATTTTATCAGCCAATCTTCGTTATCTATGCGCAGCAAAACTTTAGGACGTGCACCCGCAGAAGAACCACCTAAGGCAAGCAAATCATCGATATACTTATCGTCTTCTTTCTCTTGAAAACTTTGAATTTCACAATCAATTTCATCTAAATCCTGATGTGCTGCGCTTATTGCTTGAGGATTTTCTGGCTCATAAGATAGCGCACCCATTCCGTGAGAGCCCACAAAACAAAGCCGCTCCAGTGGAGAAAGACTGCCAGGATTAAGCCCCAAATTCATGAGTTTGCGATCAAGTAACAATCTTCCCCAACCATCAGGAAGGCTATCATTAAAAACGCCAAATAACCCATCAAAAGTTCGATCGTCGTTGCTTATAACACCACTTTTAAGTGGTAATTTGAAGGGAGATAACTCAAGACCAAGTTTTAAAAAAGTCGCATCATACTCAAAAAATAGCTTTCTATTTTTGAGTAATAGCCGACCCATCAAGCGCTTGTTTCCAAGACCATTAAAATATACATAAATAAGATTTTGTGGCGTAAATGTCATTTTCTACCTCTTTTTCGTGTTTTATCTTCGAACAATTCATCTAAAGAGGCAGCATCTTCAGGTTTTTTTAGATCAAATAAACCATAAAAATCTTCGAGCGCATCTAAACTCAGGGCTAGCTTTAATAAAGAAGCAAGCGAGATTTGTCCTGTCCGTTCAAATTTTTTTAAAACACTGTAACTAATACCCGATTGCTCCGCAAGTGTTTGTTGGCTGAGGTTCATGGAGAGTCTTTTAGCCCTTGCTTTTTTGGCTAAATGTTCTGCCATTTCATGGGGTGTAGTCATCAATACTGATATCATAATGTCTGTTATTCCGATTTAATAGTCACAATAGACATTATAATGTACATAATCCAGTGAGTCAAACGGTGACAGCGGAAAAGGAGAGCGTTAAAGGCTGTATTTTTATTCAGCATTGATATTTGGCGGAAGAGAATTGTACAATTAAGAACTATGTCATCATAGTGTTTCAAAATTTTAACCTTGAGAGTTTAACGAAATGTCCTTCAGCGACACTACACAGTTTTCGATTTCTCTTTTAGGCGGCCTCCTACTCCGCTAAGGCGGAGCTATTCTTTTTTCCCACATTCTATAAATTTGATCACCGCAACCCAAAGGCCAAGCTTCTTGTTGCGTGTGTGGTTATCCATTTTTTACACGAGGATTTTTTATGTCGACTTCACGAAAAGTGGCATGGTGCGCATGGTTAATTGCGTCTCTATTCTATGCTTATCAATATGTTTTAAGGGTGATGCCCAATATCATGTTAACGGACATTACGCAGCAATTTAATATAGATGCTGCAGTTTTTGGTCAGTTTTCAGGGGCATTTTATATTGGTTATTGTTTAATGCATTTGCCAATTGGCATTATGTTAGATCGATATGGTCCAAGAAAGGTCATGAGTGCCTGCATTTTATTGACAGTCGCTGGTTTACTTCCGATTATTTTTGCAGAATATTGGATATATCCCATTATTGGTAGGGTATTGATTGGTATTGGATCTTCAGCGGCAATATTGGGCGCGTTTAAAATTATACATATGACGTTTAGGGCACAGGATTTCGCCAAAATGCTAAGCTTTTCCGTTACAATAGGTCTGCTTGGTGGAATTTATGGTGGTGTTCCTGTCAGCTATTTGTGTGATGCTTATGGTTATAAAACGGTTGTAGGTATTTTTGCAATAATAGGTGTTTTATTTGCATGCGTGACATATATGCTTGTTCCTGACGTAACCAGCGAACATAAAACCACTGTCATTTCTGATATTAAAACGGTTTTCGCAAATGGCAAAGTGATCCTGGTTTGTTGCTTAGCGGGACTGATGGTTGGCCCTATGGAAGGCTTTGCGGATGCCTGGGGATCTGAATTTTTAAAGCAAGCCTATGGGTTTGATGCAAAAACAGCGAATTATTTAACGTCTATGATTTATATCGGCATGTGTTTTGCGCCATTGTTAAGTCGTATTGCAGAGAAAACGGGTGCTTATATTGGAACAATTGCAGGTGCGGGTGTTGTGATGTTGGGAGTGTTCACCCTGCTTGTAAGTGGTACGCTGAACTCAAGCAGCATTACGGTTGGTTTTTTCATCGTGGGACTATGTTGTGCTTATCAAATTTTGGCAATTTATAAAGCGTCTACTTATGTGCCCGAAAATGTTGCGGGTTTAACAACGGCAGTTGCCAATATGATTATCATGAGTTTTGGTTATGTGTTTCATAGTATAATTGGTATCATCATAAAGTCATATAGTACTGCGGGGGACGCTGTTGCGTTTTCTTATGGGATTACCATCATACCTATTACTTTATTGATTGGTGCAATAGGGTTTTTGATGATTTTCTATCAAGAACGCAGTGCTTGCAAAAAACTACAATTTAACTCTACTAATATATAGGAGAAAATCATGAACGAAGTATTGGCAAAAAGTGCAGAGAGTGTTCAAGCTGCGTTGAAACAAAAGGGCTTAGCATGCAAGGTCGTTGTGTTATCTGATAGCGCAAGAACGGCACAAAATGCGGCTTCTGCGATTGGCTGCGATGTCATGCAAATTGTTAAATCACTTATTTTTAAAACAAAGGAAACACATAAACCTGTTTTGATTTTAGCCTCAGGCTCTAATCGTGTTAGCGAAAAAATCATTGAGTCTTATGTAAATGAGAAAATTACGAAGGCAGATGCCGCTTTTGTGAGAGAGATTACCGGTTTTGCTATCGGAGGCATTCCACCGATTGGCCATAAGCAAAAAATCGATCTCATTTTTATCGATGAGGATTTACTTCAGTTTGATAGCCTTTGGGCTGCAGCAGGCACACCAAACACGGTGTTTAATTTGCAAGGTAAAGACTTGCTTGAAATGACAAACGGTAGAGTGGTTTCAATTAAATAGGAGCACAAATATGACTTTTGAAAATAAATTGGTCGCAATTATAAATAAAGACATTGAAGTTGGCATTGCAATGAATGCCATAGCACACATGACAATTGGCCTTGGTGCGCAACTCAATAATGCGCTTTTAAGATTGAATGATTATCAAGATAAGGACGGTAACATTTATCCGAATATTTCTCAAATGCCCTTTATTATTTTGCGGGGAAAATCGGGTGAGATTCGAAAAGCCGTACAGAATGCAAAAGAGCAAAATATAAAGTATAGTGTTTTCACAAACACAATGACTGGAGGGACTTACCAAGAGCAGCTTGATAATACCCTTGCTACACCCGAACAAGATTTGGTTTATTATGGCACTATTTTATTTGGACCATGGGATGCGATTGGTCAAATTACAAAAAAGTTTTCATTATATAAATAGGTTCGTCACCAGGGAGGACATA
>JABDFM010000119.1 GCA_013286565.1 Bacteroidota bacterium | reverse complement strand
GCTAAACAAAAATTTATAGGCCAGATAGCCTTAGCCGAAGAAAACCGCATGGGCCTCATTATCTCGATGGCCAAAAGCCTGCTCGATTTTGATCATGTGGATACCCTGGAGCAGATATTCGAAAAAATTAACGCGACAACGTCCGATCAGTTGCTCGAAATAAGCAACGAGATCTTTAATGAAAATAGTATGACCACTTTACTGTTTGAGCCTAAGCAATAAACCTGTATTTTTGTGTGATGAAACTTCCTATTATAGCCTACGGTGATCCTGTTTTAAGAAAAAAAGCTACCGCTATCCAACCGGATGAATACCCCCATATCAAAGAATTGGTTGGTGATATGTTCGAAACCATGTATGCCGCGCGTGGCGTTGGTTTGGCTGCACCACAGGTGGGCTTATCCATGCGTTTGTTTGTGGTTGATGCTTCTCCTTTTGGCGATGACGAACCCAGCTTAAACAACTTTAGGAAGGTTTTTATCAATGCTAATATCATGGAGGAAAAAGGCGAGGAGTGGGCTTTTAATGAAGGCTGCCTCAGTATCCCTGATATACGCGAGGATGTTTCCCGTAAGGCCATCATCAATATCTCTTATTACGATGAGAATTGGAAACACCATCAGGAATCCTTTGACGGCATGGCGGCCCGCATCATTCAGCACGAGTACGATCATATCGAAGGCAAACTATTCACCGATAAGCTTAGCCCCCTGCGCAGGCGCCTGATCGAAAAGAAATTAAATGAAATTTCGAAGGGGATGGTTGATGTGGATTATAAAATGAAATTCCCCGCAGCTAAAAAAGGACGGTAATTTTTAGAGCCAAGAATAAAGAATCAGGAGCCAAGACAAATTGTTTGCTTAGCTTACTTCATCATAAATTCTTTTTCTTGGTTCTTGACTCTTGTCTCTTGAGTCTCTCTTCGAAAATCAATTCCCACTGCCATCAGCAGCCCTACTCTTATCCCCGTCAGATATTTGTTTGATCAGTGTTCCCCAGGCAATAGGGTTCAATAATGGATTTGGCATTAACGAATGTTGATTCAGGATCGTAGTATTTTCATTTTGCGCCCATGATGATTGTATTTCGTCGGCATCGCGCGGCACATTACGAAAAGCCCACGGGGATGTTGTACGCTCAATGTTTTTCCTTGCTATTTCCAGGTCGTCATCGGCTAGCTTCATTGCCAGGAAATCTTTCCTGAATTCTTCCGTAGTAGCCCAGGGGAATACATGGAACGTAGGCAGGTTAATGATCTTGGGTTTGATGTTTACCTGCAGCGTATAACTCTTATTAGCCAGGTGAGAAGGAATGATCACTTTTACCGGGGCATAGCCGATACTGGTAAAAAGTAGGGTATCCTGCTCATGTGCCACAAAGGAAAAATAACCTTTGTAATTGGATAAATTAACCTGGTTATGATAGGAGGCGTTGGTAATGGTTACATAAGGTATGGACACAGTGGTACTGTCAGAATTATAAACCACGCCCGTAAACTGTACCAAAGGGCGTTCCTGCTGCTGGGCATAAACGCCCACAGAAATAAACATTAATAATATGCCGACCAGGTACTTCATTTAATAATTGGCTTTCTACTTATTTATACCACTCTTGTAAGAAATGGTTTCAAAATCCCGAACAAAAATAAACTATTGCAATAAATTGGCCACCAATTTAACAATACTTAACATTATCTCAAATTTTCAGGAAGTACTGCGTTCGGATCATCTATATCGGTTAGGTTTAGCGCCTCAACACCTGTGATCTCCGGAACGGCTTTTTTTATCGCTTCTTCAATACCTGCCTTCAGTGTCATGATACTCATCGGGCATGAACCGCATGAACCGAGCAATTTTAATTTCACCACGTTATCAGGAGTGATCTCCTCAACCGAAACATTCCCGCCATCAGTTTCCAAATACGGACGAATCGTATCCAAAGCTGCTTCCACCCTATCTAATAAACTCATTTTTACTAATTTAAAGTAAAGTTATCAATTATTTACCAAAGTTTTGTTATTCGCCGCCGCATTGCAGATAGCTACCTGCTGCGCCACCCGTTTCGCCATCTCGGTAAACGCCCGGCTCATCGGGTTATTTTCATCCAGTACAACTGGTTTCCCCGCATCGCCTGAATCACTGATCGTTTTTACTAAGGGTATCTCACCCAAAAAAGGTACCTCTAATTGAGTAGCCAGTTTTTGCCCTCCGCCTTGTCCGAAAATGTAATACTTGTTTTCGGGCAGTTCAACAGGGGTAAAGTACGACATGTTCTCCACTATCCCCAGCAAGGGCACATTAATGGCATTCATCATAAACATACCAATACCTTTTTTGGCATCGGCCAGCGCTACGTTTTGTGGCGTGGTAACAATTACCGCTCCCGTAATGGGAAAGGTTTGTGTAACCGTAATATGGATATCCCCCGTACCGGGCGGCAGATCCACCACCAGGTAGTCCAGTTCGCCCCAGTCGGCATCATTAAATAATTGTTTGACCGCAGTTGATACCATTGGCCCGCGCCATGGCACCGGCTGGTTAGGATCTGTAAAGAACCAATAACTTGATACCATATTTTTCTATGGGTTCAATGCGTGTTTTACCCTCAACATTGCTGGCTTTTGGCCGTGCGCCTTCCAGTCCAAACATGATGGGAATGGATGGCCCGTAAATATCAGCATCTATCAATCCCACTTTTGCACCGGCCATTGACAACCCAAGCGCCAAATTTACAGCCACGGTTGATTTACCTACACCGCCTTTGCCTGATGCTACGGCTATAATATTTTTAACCCCCGGCACCCCGGTATTTTTTTGCGAGGTAACATGCGAGGTCATATTGATACTCACTTCTATCTCCTTGCTGATAAAATAACCGATGGCATTGCGGCAGGCATTTTCTATCATCGCCTTTAATGGGCAAGCAGGGGTAGTCAAAATAACCGAAAAACTCAGGCGGTTGCCTTCGATATGTATATCCTGTATCATGTTCAGGGTAACCAGGTCCTTTTTCAGATCCGGGTCATAATATATCACAAATTTACTAAAACGGGCCGAAGTAGTGTCATTTGAATGATAAAATGAGGTGACCAGTTTGACCATTTGCCAAATCTTGGAGATTGCTGACTCAATGAGTAAATCGCTTTAAATTGAAATGGGTAGCTATTTTTTAACTAATACCCGCTTTTTTTTATATGAAGACGAGGTTTTTTTCGAAAGATTGGCAGATAAATCACGAGCGTTTTTTGAAACGATGCTTGCGGGCTCTTTTCCCGTTTTCTTGTATTGAGCTATAG
This sequence comes from Bacteroidota bacterium, assembly GCA_013286565.1. GTDB lineage: Bacteria > Bacteroidota > Bacteroidia > Sphingobacteriales > Sphingobacteriaceae > Mucilaginibacter. The sequence goes on along the minus strand of JABDFM010000119.1, from coordinate 623 downwards.
CGTCAGAAATGGCATGTTTAGCTTCTTCCGTTAATATCGAAGGCGCTACAACTAAATCCACGTTTTTTGATTCCCTTATATATCCCATTACCTTAACTTTTAAAATATTTATTTATCAAAATCAATGCCGCTTCCGGATAAATTATCATCTTATTGTTGCCGATGTGAATGGCTCCCAGTGTTTCCTGGTAATGAACAATTAACCTGGTTTTGGATTGAAACGCAACAAAACCCTCATTGCCGTTATCCCATGATCTTTTACAACACCAGGCAAATAGATTACCTCCAACACCTTCGTACAATTTATGCGGCCCGAAATTAACCGGTGCACTTTCTGCCAAGTGTATATAAACATGATCGCTCATATCGCTCAGACTCACCAATCCCTGAAGAACATCTGGCTGCCCAGATACAACTAGTTTAAATACAGTTCTATCATGTTGCCTAAATTCTGTATTCCATGGAAAATGCCATTTATTCATTTTAGTAACAACCTTAATATCTTCCTGGGTCGCCGCTACAATATCCGTTGAAAGACTTTCGCCGGTATGCACCTGGCGAATGCTATTTGTCAAATGATCGATAACAATATCCAGGTGATAGGCGGATTGGTCAGGCATCAT
>JABDFM010000118.1:2718-4031 GCA_013286565.1 Bacteroidota bacterium | reverse complement strand
TCGCGGCCCTTGCCATATTGGAACCAGTCAATGGCATAGTCGTTCAGGTGTTTAAGGTGATGCTTAACTTCCTTGATCTCCGCCTCCAGCGCCTTCATCTGCTCATCCGCTTTCTTCACATCAAAGCGGGTGATGCTGCTCATCGGTTTATCTATCAGTCTCTTATAATCCTCGGGCAATATCTCGCGATAGAATTGCGGGAAGAACGGTGCAAATAAACTGTTCAGCACCTCAACTACGTTCTCAAAATTACCGGAACTTTCATAATCAGGATGCTTGTACATACCTTCCTGGATAAATATTTTCAGCAACGAGCTGAAAAATATCTTCTCCATCAATTCCTTCAGCTTGATCTGCAGTTCCTGCTTCAGCAGTTCCTTGGTGTAATGTGTGCTCTCGGTCAGCATATCATTTACACTCATGAACCGGGGCTTATCGTTCTGTATCACGCAAGTATTGGGTGATACAGATACCTCGCAGTCGGTAAAAGCATACAAGGCGTCGATGGTCACATCGGGCGATATGCCGGGTGCCAGGTGAATGATGATCTCGACGTGCTGCGCCGTATTATCCTCGATTTTTTTGATCTTGATCTTACCCTTATCGTTGGCTGATATCACGCTATCTATCAAACTGCCAGTTGTGGTGCCGAATGGAATTTCGGTAATCGCCAGCGTCTTTTTATCGCGCTCTAAAATTTTTGCGCGAATACGTACCCTGCCCCCGCGTTGCCCGTCGTTATACATAGCGCAATCAGCCATGCCACCTGTCGGGAAGTCGGGCAATAAATTGGGGGTAACATTATTCAGTACCGCTATAGATGCATCAAGCAATTCAACAAAATTGTGCGGTAATATTTTAGTAGCCAAACCCACCGCGATACCTTCGGCCCCCTGTGCCAGCAATAGCGGGAATTTTACCGGTAACGTAATGGGCTCCTTATTACGACCATCATAACTGGCCTGCCATTCGGTGGTATCGGGATTAAAAACAACTTCAAGTGCAAATTTGGATAAACGGGCCTCGATATAACGCGGGGCGGCAGCCGAGTCGCCGGTTATCGGGTCGCCCCAGTTTCCCTGGCAATCGATCAGCAAATTTTTCTGTCCTATCTGCACCATGGCATCGCCAATGGAAGCATCCCCGTGCGGGTGGTACTTCATGGTGTTACCGATCACATTGGCGGCTTTGTTAAAACGCCCGTCGTCCATCTCTTTTAACGAGTGCAAAATCCGGCGCTGTACTGGCTTTAACCCATCGTGCAAATGCGGCACGGCACGATCGAGAATTACGTAGGAGGCATAATCCAGGAA
>JABDFM010000118.1:0-2708 GCA_013286565.1 Bacteroidota bacterium | reverse complement strand
AGGAACCAGTTTTCATATAGCCCGCCGAGGGAGGTTACATTGTGTAATTTATCGTCTTGCTTGTTTTCAGGAGTATCGTTATTGCTCAGGTCTTCACTCATTCTTAACTAAAAAATATAGATGGGTAAATATAAAGATTATGTGCAGATGTGTAGATTTTGAGTGGACAGATTTTTCCCACAAAATATGTATTCTTAACTATCGCAACTAGTTAATTACAAAACTTTTTTATCTGTTCAGCGGCCTCTTTAGAGCCCAACTCATTTGCTTTTGTCCAGTCTGAGCAAGCGCCTGTTTTGTCACCAAGTTTGTTTTTAATATTTCCTCTATGCCACCAGGCTTCTGCGAACTTAGGGTCTATCTCAATCACTTTACTAAAATCGTTCATTGATCCATTATCATCGCCTAAATCATACCTTAGTACTGCGCGGTTATAATATGCATCAAGGTCATCAGGTCTAATATTAATTGCTTTGTTGTAATCTTCAAGAGCCCCTTGTTTGTCGTTGAGTTTTTTCCTGACATTTGCTCTGTTGTAATAGGCATCCCCATAATTGGGATCAAGTGTTATCGACCTGTTTAGATCTTTCAGAGCCCCTAATAAATCTGGTGTACCAAGCTTTAGTGCACCTCTGTCATTATACGCAAGCGCGTACGAAGAGTCCATCTCTATCGCCTTACTATAATCTTCAAGTGCACCTTTCTTATCCCCATTCTTTTCTCTTAAGAAACCGCGGCCAAGAAAGGCTTCCGAAAAGTCAGGTTTGACTTCTATTGCCTTATTATAATCAGTCATGGCTCCGGCACTGTCTTTAAGAATTTCTTTCACTAAGGCCCTGTTACCATATGCATCTGAGAAAGTGGTGTCTATTTCAAGCGCTTTATTCAAATAATTGAGAGAGCCTTTATTATCTCCTATTTGATGCTTTAGAACGCCTATATTATAGTAGGCGTAAGAGTTTTTTGGGCTGATTTTAATAACTTTATCGAAATCGGCTATGGCTTCATTAATCTTACCAGACTTCATTTCCACGCATCCCCTGTTAAAATAAGCGTCAGCATTATTAGTATTGATTCCTATCGCTTTGGTATAATCGTTTAACGCATTGGTATAGTTGTTAAGAGTTTGTTCAACGAAGCCTTTGCAGTAATAAGCATTTGACGACATAGGATTGATAGCTATTGTCTTATTGAAATCGTTTAGTGCGCCTTCGTTATCACCAATTTTACTTTTCAAACCACCTCGGTAATAAAATGCCCGCCAATTGGTCGAATCTAGTTGCACGGATTTCGAATAATCGTCTAATGCGCCTTTATTGTCACCATTTTTTTGTTTTTCTCTGGCACTTGTGTAATAATCAGCTGCGGTTTGTCCAAGACACGTTAAAGCTAATAGGCAAATTATTATTGTTAGAAATATTTTCATCGGCAATTATGTCATCTACCCCGGCTAATTTCCCGTGAACAACCGCATTTGCATATCTGCACAATTATCTACTCCTTCCTCATCTCCCGCAACATCACATTATAAGGCCATTTCCTCAACATCGCATTTACTGTATTAACGATCCGCTTGGCGCGGGTTTCGGCAGTTTTGGCCTCATTGATCCACCTGATAAAATACTCCCGGTGTGATTTGGGCAGACTGTTAAAGAAACCCCAGCTCTCTGGCTCAAAATCAAAGCACTCTTTCAGGTCATCGGGCATCTCTACTTTAAAGTCCTTGTCTTCTTCCAGCTTTACCTGCAGCATGGCGCCTGCATTTTTATGGATGCCTTTTCTTACTTCCGCTTTCAGCGCCATAATAAAATTACCCTCGCCCATAGGCATTAAGGCCATGCCGCTGACTGCCAATCCATCCAGCATCCCTTTTACCCGGAACGATTTTTTATTGCCGGGTTTCAACTGCTGAGCCAGATCGGCGGGTATCTCAATATAACTCCAGCCGGTTTTTTCTCCCTGCTCGGCAAATTGCAATATAATGGTATTAAACTCAACCATAACTGCTGCAAATTAATCTTTCAACTGCAAATATCCCAAGCTTAGCCTGCAAATGTTAAATGTTTGTTAAATCATTCAAATCGCGGTTTTTTAGTGTAACGAAATGGGATTTCAATACATCTTATCTATATAATTTCAATTCGCAAACTTAATATCAATTTTTATGAAAACGTTAAAATCAATCATGATGGGACTGGCATTATTGCTGGTTTGCAACATCACAAAAGCAGCAGGACTTAATCACAAAAACGCAGACAAAGAAGATGCGGTCGATACCTATATGAATGCGGTTGTTCACGGGAAATTAGCCGGGGTAGATGACATAATTGCCGATGGTGTACAATTTAATATGATCCGCGGAGGCAGGGTTAATACATTGAATAAAGAACAACTGATTGGGTCGTTAAAAGCAGGTGAAAATACAGAGCAGGATTGCAAATGCGCTAAATCTGTTATACAGGATAGCGATGATGTAAAGGTGACCAAAGTAGAAATGAAATATAACGACTTTACCCGCGTTGATGTGATTACCACTCAAAAAGTAGGTAACGGATGGAAAATCACGAGGGTTGACACCTCATTTAAATAGCAGTTTACAGTTTGTTTTGTTTTGTGAGACCCCGGGTATCTGGGGCCTTTCTTAATTCACATAAGGTTCCAGTACCTTTTGCCAGCGGTCATACCCGCTGCTATTGAGGTGCAGGTAA
>JABDFM010000117.1:2180-4438 GCA_013286565.1 Bacteroidota bacterium | reverse complement strand
ACCAGGTTCTTCAAATTCCGCAGGAAGGGGCCAGACGGGAACGACTCATCTTTTACCTTTAATTACCGGATGCGTAATGATCCGGCTATCCGCTTTGAAGGCAGGGGGCGAGATCATATGCTGATGCCCGGCGGCAGGGATATGGCATTTTTCAATCACAGGGATATGCAAACCTTTGACTATAACAATACCGGCAGCGATGGCATCAGCACGCATGTAAGTTTTAGGGTGACGGATGCTTCGCTTGAGAAAATAAAAGAAATAACCGGCAGCGATAAAGGCGGACTTGAGATCAAAGACCTGAACCTGGTGCCCGAGTTTTCGTCAGGCAAGATACTGTTGATGTTCGGCCTGCCTACGCACGCTGTTGCGGAGGTAAAGCTTACCGATCACGATGGCAAACTAATATGGAGCGATAAGGTAGTGAATGGCAATTTCAATAAAAGCTTTGCCCTGGGCTTAAACGGTATTTACTTTTTACAAGTAAAACAAGGCGGTAAAGTTGCGGTGAAAAGGATAGTGAAGGAGGAGTAGTTTGCAGTTGCCAGTTTGCAGTAAAACTTTAATTACTTCAGTACAAATAAAAAGAGCTTTTCAATTAGAAAAGCTCTTTTTATAGTCTCTTACTGCCTACTGCAAACTAAGAACTGCCAACTGTCCTAAAAAGGCAGATCATCTTCTTCAGGTGATGAACTGATATCAGCAGGAGGTGCATATTCTGGTACAGTGTTGCCATTAGCACCTGCAAGCACGTTTAATTTCCACAATTGCATGGAGTTAAAATAGGATTTTTTACCTGCTTTATCTGTCCATGGACGGCCTCTTAAATTAAAGAAAACCTCTACGTCATCGCCAACACGCACGTTGTCCAATAAATTACAACGGTCGTTTATAGCTTCAAATTTTAAATATTCGGGATACTGTGGGTTCTCGATATATTCAACAATCAGTTCGCGCTTTTTTAATGACTCAGTAACCTGAGCAGTAGGTGATACCTCGTGTACTTTACCCTTAATTTCCATAAATTTAAAATATTAAAAATGTAAAGTTAATAGTTACCAAATTAAATAGTGGGTATTTAATTCATAAATTCGCCAACTTAATTATGCAAGTTTTCCACAAAACTAGCAAACCAACCCATTATTTAAATAAGACATTCATGAATTGGGAATACGGAAGAAAACTTATTCGTTTTTTTTGGAAAAGGTATGACGGAGATATTACTCCTCTTTCTTCAGCTGATTATGAGACCTATTTATTGACTGCTGATGCCAACCAAAAAAAAGCGGCTTATGAAAAGGCTTGGGAAAGCAAAAATTTCGAAATTGAAAACTATTGGAAGCGGGCAACATACTTTTGGACTTTTTTAATACCTGCTTTTGCGGGATATTTCGCGCTAGTAAATTCAGATAATTATAAAAGAAATGATGAACTGAACCATATTGAAGTATTTTTAATTATCTGCTTAGGGTTAGTAATATCAATTGCTTGGGCATTAGTTAATAAAGGTAGTAAGGCATGGCAAAGGAACTGGGAAGCACATGTTGATCTACTAGAAGACGCTATTACTGGGCCTTTGTATAAAATTATTTATCCTTCTAAAACATATTCTGTTTCAAAAATAAACGAATTAGTTAGTTGGTTTTTTTCAATAGTATGGCTGATTTTAGCTTATAAATATAAACAAGAGCAGCACCTCGGACTTGTTTTTATTTCCGATGGAAAATTCTCACTAATTGTTACATTAAGCTTGTTGGCTACTTGCTTGACTATTTTAAGTATGTTAAAAGGTTATGGTAGAGGACATTTTTCAAATAGGGTTTTCACTATGAATAAAAGAAATACGACTTACAAAAATCCTTAATAAACACTTGAACAAGATAAATGAATAAAACAGTATACATCTTAGGGGCCGGATTTTCGATGGACGCTGGTTCTCCCTCTCAGGAAAAAATCGTTGAAAAAATTTTCAAATTACATAGAAGTCATAATATTTTTCGGGAAAATGCTGTAGGAGAGTTCAGAGACTTTTTAACTGATACAATGTCAATTCCTACCAAATTACATAGTAAGGTACCTTTAGAAGATATCTTTACCCCATTGGATCGGTGTTTACTTGAAAACATGTCATATAGAGATTTGTCTGTAAGGGGAATTAAAGCCAAAAGAGATCTTGTATATTATTTAATCGGAGCCACACTAGAATATTTACTTCGCGAAACTAATAAAGACTACATAGATACATTTGCAAAATTCCT
>JABDFM010000117.1:0-2170 GCA_013286565.1 Bacteroidota bacterium | reverse complement strand
TTGTTGAGAAATCTTCACAAAGAGCCAATAGTCAGTATCGCAATATTGATAACGTAAGTGTGTTGAGTACAAATTGGGATATTTTACTAGATAATTCCATAAAAAAATATATCGGTATCAATTATTATGAGAAGGCAGTTGTTGATTATTGCTGCTATATAAGTTCATTTGATAAATATGACAAAACCATAATGCCAGGATTAGAAATGTTGGGAATGGGTGGGTTTAATGTTAAATTGTTAAAGCTACATGGTTCATTGAACTGGTTACAATGTCCAAAATGTCATAGACTTTATGTTCGTTTCGATGAAAAAATAGGAATGCTTGCATTTACGGATTATGTTAATTGTAGGCATTGCGATAATAATTTGGGTATTAGTGAAGCTAATAAATTAATTTCCAATTCAATCATGCCAACATTCATCAAAGATCTATCTAATCCACAATATAAATTAATTTGGCAAAACGCCGGTGTTGAACTATCGGAAGCTGAAAAGATAGTTTTTATTGGATATTCATTACCACAAGCGGATTTTGAGATGAGGCAATTATTGTCTCGAATGGTTCGGAAAGATGCTCAAATAAAAGTTGTAAGTTTTGGAAAGTCAAAAAATGCTCCAAGTATCAGGTCACTTAATCAACGTTATAAGATATTTTTTGGAGAGCGCTTTAAAGAGCCTATATATATTCATGGCGCAAGGTCATATGTAATGAATGAGCTTGACAACTAAAATTATAATCGACTTAAAAATAATAGTTGCCTTTTACTAAAGTACAGTAATCTCCGATAGTCGGATTTACAATGTTAAACTCTCAGCTAAGAAAACTCAAGTATGAATATGGCAATAAAAATTGTTGATATCAGGTTAAGAACTTTTTAGTATCTGTAATTTGATAGTGATACTATTAATAACTTACTTTGTTAAAGAGTTTTACAGCAATAAAAGCCCCGAGAGGATCAGTCTCGAGGCTAGTGTATAACCGGACGGAATTTTACCGTCTAATATTGGGTTAGATCCCAATACTGTATCATCTCTATCGGCCTACTTTACTTATAACCAGGAGCTTTTCAGCTCCTTTGTTATTTAAAATCAAAGTTAATAGTTAAGTAGTTAAATAGTGGGTATATAATCCATGAATTCTCCAAATAATCAGGCAAGTTTTCCACATAAAACAGCCTAAAATCTCAGCACTACTGCGTGACCGGTTCGATAGGTTGCATGGCCTTTTTTCCCCATTTTGCATTAATATATTTACGGCAGGGTGTTTCTATTGTATAATAAGTAATGGAAGAAAAACCAACGTGGATGAGCAGGAAAACCACGCAATAGCCCAGTCCAACCCAAAAAGCGGCAGTCGAGCCATTTGGCAGGTATTTTACCCCCGGCAATTTTACCAGGCTAAACAGGATGAATACAAACAAAGAAGACAAATAAATAGAATAGGAGATTTTACCCAGGTATTGAAGAACCCCATTATTACATAACGCATGCAATTTGGCATTGTTCAGTGCGAAGGCATATACCAGCCCAATAAACAGGATAACATAAAAGCCATCGTTAATACCGAAATGAAAGCAAACCAGGGTAGCAAGTATTAATAACAATGCTGTGATATCGCTCTGAAAAAGCTTATGCCACATCCTAACCTCATAAACTTTATATAATATCATACCGGAAACAAATCCTGCCAGGCCCCTTAAAAACCCATAATCATAGGTTGTATCGAGGTTGTGGGGAACGATGGCTTTGGGATCGAATGGGTCATGACGGGGTATCCAAAACATAATGGCGATATAAGCGATCACCACAAATAAACCAAGAGTTGTAATTGCGAGCGTTTTTTTTCTGTGGATAAAAATGATCAGCAATGGGAAAACCATATACGCCCACCATTCGGCACTGATGCTCCATGAAGGGACGTTCCAGGTAAATATCTTATTGATCCCGAAGGAGTGTACCAAAAAGATATTGGGAAGGATGGCTTTTGGGTCGTCGATCGGGTTCCAGCTTTTAGAAACAGCAATAAAAAGGATCAAAATAGCCAATGTAAATAAATGAAGCGGATAGATACGCGCAAAGCGGGCGACTATAAATTTTCGGAAATTACCGGATACAAGGCCCGCCTCAAAACTTTGCTGGTAAACATGGCAGATGATAAATCCGCTCAT
>JABDFM010000116.1:3170-4819 GCA_013286565.1 Bacteroidota bacterium | reverse complement strand
GATAAGCTATTATTGATGGCTAAGATCGAAAAATCAACACAGCAGGAATCAGCACATGCTTATTCACAAGAGCACGAGTTTGAAAAGGAAATTGACCTCTGGGGATAAGCCCAAGACTTATTGATATCAAATAAAGAATGTTATTTTTGCTCCCGTGAGCGAAAGAACCATCCTTAAACTGCAACTACCCACCGATCCGCTATGGGTAAAGAACGTTGTAGAAAGTAACATCAAAGAAATACTTACCGACCACGCCTTCTGCGAGCAAAAAGCCGCAAGCAATGCCATTACGCTGATCGTGCAAAATCCAAACTTGTCAGATTTAGTGCAGGAAATGATCACATTGGTACAGGAAGAAATGGACCACTTTAAACGGGTACACGATATTATTTTAGAGCGCGGGTATGTGTTGGGCCGCGAACGCAAAGACAATTATGTAAATGAACTACGAAAATTCATCATTATTGGCGGTGGCAGAACAGAACAATTGGTTGATCGCCTGCTTTTCTCGGCCATGATTGAGGCCCGCAGCTGCGAGCGTTTCAAAGTAATGTCGGAACACATCAACGACAAACAGTTATCAGAATTTTATTACGAATTGATGGTAAGCGAAGCCGCCCACTATAGTATGTTTATCCGTCTGGCTAAAAAGTATGCTGGTGATATTGATGTTGACAAACGCTGGAAGGAATTTTTAGCCTACGAAGCACAAGTGATACAAAATTATGGCAAATCCGAAACCATACACGGCTAACGTAGAGACGCAATACTTTGCGTCTCGAACAAAACCTCTTAAGACGCAAAGTATTGCGTCTCTACATTAATCCCACCACATTCTGCAAATAATTGTCCATCATCCCGATGTCCACCACATCATTCATATAGCCTATATACATATCCGGGCGAACGATGATGGCTTTTTGCTTTTGCGGATCGGCTTCTAAAGCGTTAAAAACATCCACATTCTTTCCCGACGGCGGCAGGTACAAGAAATTTAAAATGCCGGGGTGATGGTCACTTATCCATTTGGCAAGGGTGAACAGGAACATTTCGTCCAGCTTACCTAAAATGATGAGGGTAAAACCGGGTTTGCCGCACCATTCGTGCAGGTCGGTTTCTGTTTCCTTCTTCTCATCATAAACCTTTAAATAAGGGAGCCTGTCGCCTGCCTTTATTTTGGTGCCTTTGCTCAAATGCAGGTTAATTTTGCTGTCGCGATAGGAAATACCCGTCTGCGAAATAGTTTTAAAAAAGAAAGTCCGTACCTTTTTGCTTTTCCAGGCGGTATGTAAAACTCTAAACCACACCCATTTTTTAAAAAGGCGGATAAACCAGCTGGGGGACATAATAATGTTAAATGCTTTGTCGGTGCTGTTTAACAATGTCTTTGCTACGGGCATACGCTCGGCCGCGTAGCTATCTAAAATACCTAGTTTGATTTGACCGTTCACTACACCTGCCAGTTTCCAAGCCAGGTTGTAGGCATCCTGCAATCCCGTATTCATGCCCTGCCCGCCAACAGGCGAGTGAATATGTGCCGCATCGCCGATGAGGAAACACCGCCCGTCACTGAATTTATCAGCCATGCGGTGATGAAGTTTATAAGTGGTAAACCAATGGTTCTCCACTATTTTTACGGTTGACCTGGT
>JABDFM010000116.1:0-3104 GCA_013286565.1 Bacteroidota bacterium | reverse complement strand
CCTGGTGAGCGCGGACATATAAGGCAGAACTTCTTCCACCACCACATCTTCCCTTCCCCCAAATTTACCGGGTAAATTGCCAATGATGCGATAGCTGTCTTTCTCTGGTAAAGGAAAAAAACCTGCCAGGTCGCTCTTACCCAGGTACAGTTGGATATAATCATCCGTTAAAAAGTCGGTGTCCAATTTCAGATCAGCGAGATAAAAAAAACTTGGGTAGGTGTCGCCATTAAATGGGATCTGCAATTGCTTACGAACTGCACTATGTGCTCCATCCGCGCCAATAACCCAATCGCACTTTAAAGTGTATTCGCCATCGTCATTCTTTAATTTCACCTCCGCGCTATCTGTTTTCTGCTGTAATGAGATCAAAGACGTATTCCAATAAACCGGGCAACAGTTTTGCGTCAGGTAGTCCAGCAGCGTACGCTCATTTTTACTTTGCTGATACAGCAGAACGTAGGGAAAAAGCGTTTGCCCTACGCCAATATTATTTAAGGAAAATACCGCCTCCTGTTTCCCATCCTGGTTAAAAGTTAAGCCCATTGCCGGTTTGCCGTTGGCAACAACTTTATCAACCACGCCCATTTGCCGGTAGATCTCGAGCGACCTGGCTTGCACAGCCAGTGCGTTTGAATGATTGGTTGGGCCTTGTTTATTGTCGATAATCAAAGGCTGAATACCGTAGCGCAGCAATTGCGCTGCCATCATCAGGCCGGACGGCCCCGCGCCTACGATCAATACTTTGGTATGTTTTTCGGTGATCAGCATTTAAATCAGGAACAAAATAGCAGGAAAATAGCTGGGCGTTTATGCAGGTCGGGCACTTTCTGTTTCCATTCAGCAATGGTTTTGGTTTGCACCAATTCGTCAGCCGCGGTCAAATCACAGGCAATGCAAAGCCGGGTTTTAGGGGCGCATGATCTTAATATTTCCTCCAGCATCGGGTTATTGCGGAATGGCGTTTCTATAAACAGCTGCGTTTGTTTATTTTTTTGTGCTGATGCCTCCAACTCCTTGATCTTTTTGCTCCGCTCAACCTTATCAATAGGCAAATAGCCATGAAAGGTAAAACTCTGCCCGTTAAACCCGGAAGCCATCACAGCCAGCAAAATTGAACTGGGCCCCACCAATGGCACAACCTTTATCCCTCTCTTATGCGCTTCGGCTACAATTTCAGAGCCTGGGTCAGCTACGCCGGGGCAGCCCGCCTCGCTCATTAAGCCAACATCCTTACCCGCAACTAATCCTTTAAAAAACTCGTTTATAGGTATATCGCGGTTATGCTTACCATAATCATGAATGATAAGTTCGCTTTGTGGTGTTTTTAAGCCGGCTTCTTTTAGAAAACGGCGGGCGGTTTTTTCGTTTTCCACAATATATTCCTTTACCTGGTTAATGGTATCAACCAAATAAGGGGTAAACGATTTGGCCGCCGCCTGCTCGGCAAGCGGTACCGGTATTAAATAAAGGGTTCCGAAGGGCATATTGCAAAGTTGCCTTTTTTATAGTAATTTAAGCTATTCAATATTTGTTAGCGTATGAAATCATTAAGTATTAATTGGTTTATAGAAGGTTCGATAGATTTTGAGCATAAAAAATATATCCTGCTCAACTACCTGCAGGAGATCAACCGGCATTTCGACCGCAGCAAATTGTACCCAAACCTGACCGACCTGATATTCCATTACAATAACCTGCTCGATTTTAAACGCAATAAAACTGTTTTACAACAAGCCTTTCCGCAGCAAATGACCAAAGCCGATATTGAAGCGGTAAAGCTGACCTACCAAAAAATCATACAGGACGATAGCTCGATGCTGGAGATAGAAAATATCATCTCCTACTCCCTCCAAAAAATGGACCCTGCTATACAGATCGGTAAGGAAATATATGATTTTGTGGAAAGCCGTTTAAATATCGACCCGGTGGGCCTGGTGCCGCTGATGCCCTACAGTGGTTATTTTTCACTTCGGAACGGCAAGGAACGAACTAACTGGATCTATGAATACCAGATCACCCTATTTGAAAACAAGGACGATAAATTCAGGGGGATCAATATCCAGTTTGTGGATACCTACGAACTAAGCATTGCCAATACCCCCGAATCTATTAAACTCGACCTGATCAGCAAGCGCAAGCATTTACCAAACCCGGCAGTGTATTATGTAGCAAGCGATATCAGCTTCCCGTTGGAGCAAACGCTGCTGCCAGTTGCAAAACGAAGTTTGGTGAAGTATATATCGAGCGCGGCGTAGGGGCTGTGTTCATAGAAAAAACTCCTGGGCTCTTGAATAGGAGGCACCTACGGAGCCTATAAAGATTATTATTTTTTCTATAAACAGGAGGCTCTTACAGAGCCCTTTACTTATTTTTAAATTTGATTTTTAGCTCCGGCAGGAGCATCCTGTTTATAGAAAAAATACAAGCCATAGCCTGGGCTCCATAGGAGCCTCCTTCCGTGCACTATAATATTATTTCATTTCTTCCTCTATCGCCCTCAAAAACTCGTTGGCGTGGCGCGAGCCGATGATGTAAACCAGCCCATCCCGGTCGGTTAAATGAATGGCATCGCTGCCCGAGGTGTAGAAACGTATGGTTCCCTTATTGTGCAGGTTATAAACAGGATTATTGAACAGGTAGCGGCTGTATTTTCCTTTTTCTACTTTTACAATACTGTTCAAATCGATTTTAACCAGGCGTGTGGTCCATAAACCGTCAACCAATATGCTTTTATTGACTACCCGTGTCCGGAAATGAAGTAAAAACCCCAAAATGATAGATATGATAATAATGCCGAAACCTACCACCGCCAGTATATCGGCTTTTTCGGCTGCATCATTAAAAAAGTTAAAGGTATAAGCGGCAAAGCAAAAAATAGCCAAAACTAACCTGATGGTAACAGGTATCCATTCCCTGCCCAAGTATTGTTTTTCAATAAAAACCGGTTTGTCGCTCATATTTTATACAGTTCGAAGATAGTAACTTTTTTAGTCTTCTTGCTTACTTTGTACCTTTCATCGGGCCGGTAACCGCCTACCCAGATAATTTCGCCGTTGCCGTTGATCAGTAATGGAATTACCTTTTTCTGGTGAACCGGGATT
>JABDFM010000115.1 GCA_013286565.1 Bacteroidota bacterium | reverse complement strand
GGTACAATAGGATGCACGCCTGGTTTAATATCAAAGCCGGCCTCGGTCATTTTCTGGCGGAAGTACTGTGTATTCTTTTCCAGCTTATCGCGCAGGTCGGTGGTTTCGCTTAGCATATCCAGTACGGCGATGGATGCCCCGGTGATGGATGGCGCCAAAGTATTGGAGAAAAGGTAGGGCCTCGACCGCTGCCTCAGCATATCAATAATTTCTTTCCTGCCGGATGTAAACCCGCCCGACGCACCGCCCAAAGCCTTGCCCAAGGTGCCGGTGATGATATCTATCTTGCCCATTACGTTGTGATGCTCATGCGTACCCCTGCCGGTTTTGCCCATAAAGCCCGAGCAATGGCTCTCGTCTATCATCACCAGCGAATTATATTGTTCAGCCAGTGCACAGATTTTATCCAGTTGGGCAATAGTACCATCCATGCTGAAAGCCCCGTCAGTCACAATAATGCGGTGACGGCAGCCTTGTGTTGCTTTTAGTTTTTCTTCCAGATCAGCCATGTCATCGTGCTTGTAGCGCTGGCGCTGGGCTTTACATAAACGTACGCCATCGATAATGGAAGCATGGTTCAGCTCATCCGAGATAATGGCATCCTGCTCGTTAAACAAGGGCTCGAAAACCCCGCCGTTGGCATCAAATGCTGCGGCGTACAAAATGGTATCCTCGGTGCCTAAAAACTCGGCTATCTTTTTTTCTAATTGCTTGTGTATATCCTGCGTACCGCAAATAAACCGCACCGACGACAGTCCGTACCCATGCGAATCCATCACATTCTTTGCCGCCTGGATGATCTTAGGGTGGGCCGATAGCCCCAGGTAGTTGTTGGCGCAAAAGTTGATCACGTGCTTACCGCCCTGCACTGTAATATCAGCGCCCTGCGGCGAAGTGATGATCCGTTCTCTTTTATACAATCCGGCATTTTCAATATCAGCAAGTTCCTGCTCTAAAACCAGTTTTAGGGTGTTATACATAGCAATTGTGTTTTTTGGAATTGCAAAATTAAGCATAAACAGGCAATATTTTTACACCAATATCAATCGTGTGCGTGGAGGATAAAGGCAAACGGATAAAGGCGAAAGGTGGTTTTACGCAGGATGATGTCATTTTCCCGTCAGAGGAATAGCTAATGTTATTACCCCGAGCCAAATGAAATATTTTGGCAACTATAAAAGTTCATTCGGTGCGAAATATTGAACTTTATTTCAAAAATTTCCTCACAATCACCACCCCCTTTGCCGTATCAACCATCAGGTCATGCCCGCCATAGGCCGAAATATTGATACCACCGTAAGTTTCGCCGGCAGCGATCTTTATCGTAGGGTTCACCATCTCGCCGTTGATCTCCAGTAACCGCGTGGGCGATATCGACCCATCCATATTGCGCTTAAACAGGTCGTCATAATGCATCCTGAATGCGGTGTTTAGGTTCACCGGCACATTTTTGCTCGTATCCAGCGTGTTGTCCTGCCGTTGCGACTGGCACCAGGCAGCACCGCCCCAAAAGGCCAGCACCACCACTACAATCATTTTTTTCATTTCCGTGCAGGTTAGTATTTAAATACGCAACAGCCGAAACGCCAAAGTGTTAGTGGAGTGGTGGTTTTAAGTTGGGGGGATGATTTGGGCGTTGCCTGTGGCTCAGGCTTTCCGTTACAAGTCCTCGCTGCGCTGTGGGCTTTTCACTTCAATCCTTAACGCGGGAGGTGGAACTACGTGAATAGTGCATCCAAAGTCGCAGACTTCGGACAGCGGAGTGCTTTTATTCCACCTTAAACTCTACCCTCCGGTTGAATATACGTCCTTCTTCAGTTGAATTATCAGCGATCGGGTGCGTTTCACCATAGCCTTTAACTTTGAGGCGTTTTGGATTAATACCTGAATTAACCAGGTAAGTTTTGACTGAGTTAGCACGGTCTCTTGACAAACGCAGGTTATGAGCTGCAGTCCCTTCGGATGAAGCGTAACCGTCAAGCTCAATTTTTTTATCGCTATTTGCATGCAGATCAGCAGCTACAGCATCCAAAACGGGATAGGATGCCGGCCTTAAAATCGAACTGTCAAAGTCAAATTGAATATTACTATTTGCAGCATCAGTAGGGCCGAGCGGCTGTACTTTTCCAGTTGGACTAAGGGGGCCATTTATACCCGTGCAGTCGCAATCCTTATCAAGTAAAGTTTCGCCCGGTGCTATTTTTTTTCTTGGCGTGGCCGGATCGCCGCAGAAATAATAATCCTTTGTATTCGGGAAGTAGACAATTTTATGTTCCTGTCCGTCGGCATCACGCAAGTATTTGCATTGCTGGCAGTATGCTTGTCCAGCGAAAAATAAGAATGCGATGCAAAGTAGTTTTTTCATGATAACTCATTTAGGTATAAATGTAAATTCAAATTATTTACGTAGCTGATTTACTTAACAGAGATCGGTATTTCGAAATTATCCCAGAAAAGTGAAACCCCGTTTTTGTTGACCTTATAGATCAGTTTCTCATGGAAGGCTGCTTTTTCAGGCTTTACCATTATTCGTAACTGATCTTTACTTTCGTCATAATCAAGTGTACCCCATTGCCTGCTCACCCTATTAAAAATCACGATCCATTCCCCTTCTTTTGGTATCATAAACAGGCTGTAAGTACCAGCAGGCAATTTTTTATTTTCGACGATAATATCTCTTCCGGCAGTAAATTTCGTTGAACCTGCACTCCATATTTTATCATACGGCAAAAATCCCGCGCCGATTTTCCGACCTTTTACGGTTTGACTATTATAGCGGATCTTAATTGCTGCATCTCCAATTATGCCGCTTACACTATCGCGATACCGATTTAATGCAGTTGGATTAATGGGGTTAATGTGAATGGTTTTTTTACCCGGGCAATCGCAATCCTGATCAATGAAGGTTTCGCCGGGCGCTATTTTTTTTCTTGGCGTGGCCGGGTCTCCGCAGAAATAATAATCCCCTGTATTCTTGAAATAGATAATCTTGTGTCTCTGCCCCTCGGCATCAAGCAGATATTTGCATTCCTGGCAGTATGCTTGTCCGGCGAAAAATAAGAATGCAATGAAGATCAGCTTTTTCACTTTGGTTTATTTTGTGATAAGTGCAAATTCAACCAGGTCCTTTTTGATCACATAGATCATAGGTACATAGCTTTTGTAATTTTTTTCAGTAACTTTTGTATTGGTCAATAAAACATAGTATTCCTCTTTATTTAATGCAAGCAGCCTGAATTTGCCGCGTTGGTTCAACGTTAAAATGTTGGCCCGGTCATCATTGCCGGATGCCATCAGTATTGAATCCTGTTTGCCTGTTTTAGCAGCGATAGCGCCGGGTTTAATCTCCTTAAATACAAATGATATATTTTTAAAATAGTTAGGTTGATCAAGTAAAGCTACTCTTACATCTTTTACGGCGGCTTTTTGGGCTATGAAAAAAATGAGCGGGAAAAGCACGATCACAATAAGGGGGAATAATTTGCCAGCAATTAAAGTAACAGGCTTCCATAAACTTAGTACAATGGCCAGTAATAATAACAAGATCAAGTATAATTTACCGTAGTTGTAAATATAAATAAATACGTTTGATGCGTATATCAGCAAGTTATAAAGGTCGAAATCTACTGCTTTAAGGGGTAAGCCAAGTTCCTTAAAATAATTATAGATGTATATCCATCCCATAAAATATAGGAACACAGCTACGATAAAAGCGATGTCGCGGGCGTTCTTTACGTAGTCATTTGATGAATCAGTGTCTTTGGATGCAGCTTTTGCCATTGTTAGGTTAATTAGCTCAATGCATTACTTACATGGAATATTATTTCTTTATAAATTTATTAAAGTATAAGTGTATTATCAACCCGTGTTTTCACGGTATTTTTTAGTGTTCTTGCCAGTCATTCCGAGCTTGTTACGAAAATCCAATCTGGCGCGATGTATGCCAATAAGCATGTGGGACGAGTCCACGTGACTATATATAATTCCGTTTCATTGATCGCCCTCTGTAGAGATGGCTTCATTCTTCGCCAAGACGTGCAGGGTGGATGTTTGTTACCCCGTCAGCGGAACAGCTTCGGCAAAAAAGAATTCAGAACAGATGGGCAGCGGGCGGGCAAAAGGCATAGCGAAATTTTTGCCATTATAAGTTCATAAAGCGCCAGGGTAACCCGGGCAAAAAATTCCAAGCCTGTGGTTCTGGATTCTTTTGTGCGGCAAAGGCCAAGCGCGCAGCCTGTGTGGCGGCCAAGGGCAAAGAAGCATTTCCGCTGACAAGCGCTTTGGTTACTTTGTCGCGACAAAGTGACTAAGCCCCCGCGGCTATGAGCGGGACGATGATGTCATTTACCACACATTTTTTCCATGTACATCTTAGACCTGTCCTAAAGAGATTGCCACGCTGCGCTCGCAATGACAAAAGGGCGAGTTAAGATTGCACCCCATTTGTCATCCAACCCTAATAAAAGTGTTAAATAAACGCTGTAATTAAACTTTTTGCATCCTTACGTGTCTCATTAGTAGCAAAAGCTTCGTATATTTATATACCAATTATAGAACGGTGAAAACGGGGAATACAGTAATGAAAAATATTTTGGTGCTATCGCTCCTGGTGATATACCTCGGCATCGCATGGGTTTACCTTTTCTACCTGCCAAAATACAGCCCGCTGAGACCGTCGAACAACCGGCTGACTAATAAAAACCACCAGTTTTTGATCACGACGCAACATACAGGGCACAATGCGCATGATATTTTGGTGTTGCTGCATCGCACCTATAAATCAACTATCGAAAATAAACGCGCCGCACAAAATATTCTTTCGCCATTAACGTTGATGATTCTGTCATTAACCATCAGTGGGATCGCCTTTTCCGCCTTATCACGGAATACAAACGAACACTTCAAATCTTCGGCTTACGGGCGTCGATATGCTTATCTGAGCAATCATGCTTTACGGATTTGATGGCATCATTTTAGCGCCTGGC
>JABDFM010000114.1 GCA_013286565.1 Bacteroidota bacterium | reverse complement strand
ACCTTTCCACGGGCAGGTGGTATGCGTATCAGACGCTTTTAAATATTGAGGGTTTACACTCTCCTTGGGGAAATAGTGGTTGTTTTCGACAATAATGGTTTCATCGCTTTCCGCGATCACCTGGTTATTCCATACTGCTTTCATAGGTTATTTTAAGATGTGGGTTGATTTCGGTTTTTAATAAAAAGCTTTTGAGCCATTTTTCTTATAGTCGGTAACGCTTAAAGAACCTTACAATGCTTTAGCTTTTATACCATATAAATGTAAACAATTGGCCAAATATTAGTAATGGATGAACCCTAAATTTGTTTTTATGACTTAAACATCACAGTTTAACCCGCCCCTCTGATATTTTTTTGAAAATTTATTTTAAAACTTCTTTTAAAGCTATATCTTTGCCATCCCAAAATGAGGGTTTTTAATTGGTGTGCGGATGACGCAAGGCGGGAAGAAAAAGATGGAAGCCGCTGAATAAAAACTCAAAATTGGCCCGTTCGTCTAGGGGTTAGGACGTTAGATTTTCATTCTAGAAACAGGGGTTCGATTCCCCTACGGGCTACTAAAAACAATACCAAAAGATGCTAAAACCCTGCAAATCAAACATTTGCAGGGTTTTTTATTGGCATCAAAACACCATATTATGCACCAAAACGCAACAAAAATGAGCGTAATTCGGTGCGTACCTAATGGCAAAACACTACGCACCGAATTGCTTTTAATTAATTGATTATCAACCTGTTCAGCGAGTGAACATCTTGATAAAAGCAGATTACAAACTTACTTTTGTTTCACTTTTAAGCTTGTAATTATGAAAAGTAATTTCCATCTGCTTTTTTACATCAGAAAGCAAAAAAACTACAAAGGCGGTGCAATGCCTATCTACATGCGTATTACAGTTAACGGCAAACGTGCGGATATGTCTGCCGGGCGTGAATGCGAACCGGTCAAATGGAACAGCCATGCAGGGCGTGCCATTGGTACAAAAGAAGAAATCAAGTCCCTTAACAATTATCTGGACAGTCTGCAAAGTAAAGTTAGGGACGCGCACCAAGCGTTGATTGATGCAAACCAAACCATAACAACCGAAAGTTTGCTGAACCAATTTACAGGTAAAACCCAAAGGAGCCGTTACCTTATGCAACTGTTTACCGAGCATAATGCAAAAGTAAAGGCATTGATCGGCAATGGATTTGAGGCGAATACATTAAAGGGGTACAACACTTCTGAAAAACACCTTACAGGTTATTTGCAAAATGAATATGGCAAAACCGATATTGAAATTAGCCAATTGAACCATGCTTTTATCACAGGCTTTGAATTTTACCTGAAAGCAGAGTGTAAAATTAGCGGAGTATCGGCAGCCAAATACATTAAGCATCTGAAAAAAATTGTTAATCACTGTATTGCCAATAATTGGCTAAAGCAGAACCCTTTTATCAATTTCAAGTCTTCTGCAAAAGCAAAAGAACGTACTTATTTAACACAACAAGAACTGGACGCTATCACTAATAAGAAATTTGTTGTTGAACGTTTAATACAGGTGCGGGATGTTTTTGTCTTTTGTTGCTATACCGGATTATCTTATGCCGATGTTAAAAAACTAAGGAGAAACGAGATAGGTATTGGTATGGACGGTGATAAGTGGATATTCACAAGCAGGCAAAAAACAGATACATCTTCAAGAATACCACTTTTACCCGTAGCCTTAACCATATTAAACCGCTACCAGGATCACCCGCAATGTGAAAATAAGGGCTTGTTACTGCCAGTATTGAGCAACCAAAAAATGAATGCCTACCTAAAAGAAATAGCGGATTTATCCGATGTAGTGAAGCATTTAACATTTCATTTGGCAAGACACACTTTCGCTACAACAGTAACTCTATCCAATAATGTACCGATTGAAACGGTCAGCAAAATGTTAGGCCATACCAATATTAAGACAACACAGCACTATGCTAAAATATTGGATTTAAAGGTTAGCCATGATATGGCCGCTCTTAAACAGCACTATGCAGGAATTTAATTTTAACTCTCTAAGGTCACATTTTGTGACCTTAGAGATTACGCCTTACATCTTAAAATAACCAAAATCATGGAAAACCAATTGATACCTGATGAAATCATCATGAAAAAAATATATTATATAAGAGGACAAAAAGTAATGCTTGATAAAGACCTGGCAGAGTTATATGGTACTGAAACCAAAAAATTAAAGCAGCAGGTAAATAGAAATCTAAATAGGTTTCCAAAACATTATATGTTTGAACTAACGAAAGAGGAAAACGAAATCTTAAGGTCACAAAATCTAAATTCGGGGAAAGGGGAACACTCCAAATATTTACCGTTTGTGTTTAGTGAGCATGGCATCCTAATGTTATCTAATGTACTCAAAAGCGAAAGCGCAGTGCGGGTAAGCATTAGGATTATAGATGTATTTGTCAAATTGAGGGAGGTCTATGCCGAACAAACCGAGGTTTGGTTAGCTATTGAAAAGATCAAAAGCAAGCTTGACAATCAAGATAAAAACATGGAAATCGTATTCCGCTATCTTGACGAACTAATCGATAAAAAAGAAAACCAGCCACCACGTAAAACAATTGGCTTTAAACCTGACGGTTTTTAAGAACCATTTTAAAACAAAGCTTTATATTAAATTTGTTATCTACCTAAGAAACAAGTTTATGAGAGCAAAATATTTCAAACATCGCCATTGGACAGATTTTTCCAACAACACCAACGATATAGGCCGCCCTTTGTTTTGGCCTAAAAACCGGGAGGACAATCATTTTTTAAATCGGCTGTATGATAAACAGGAGGGGCAATTTCCTGTCTTTTATAAATATCATCTTGATAATTTTCTTAAACTCTATCCTGATGCAGAAGAAAAGGAATTTTTTAAACATGTATGGGATATCGTCGACGATACTATTGGCGAACTAAAGGTGAAAGACCGCTATACTTCCAGGCATCCAATGGAGTTCAGAAATAAACAGCATTTAAAAAGCTTTTTAGAGTATCTTAAAACCATTGACCAATGGGACACAGGCAGAACCAAAGACGAGATAATTGCCGACAAGGAGGGCGAAATCAGAAGTTTGAAAGAACAATTGGCAGACCTAAAAGACGACCTTAAGGCTGCAAAAAAGTTAGATACAGAAGACTTTATCAATATCCAAGACGGGGAGCTTCTTACCTTTGTTGACTTATGCCGGAAGATGCAGAAATTAGAATTAAACGGTAAAGAATTAGTCTTTTCGCAAACACAAACCGTTTGGGTAAAAATGATCTGCAAGAATTTCAAGCATGGTAATAAGGAAATAAAATTTGATACCATCCGCCGTTATTTTCCCGGCAATCCTAATGAACCGAGCCGCAGATCGGCAGCGGTTCCGGCTAAATCCCAACACTTTCAAATAATTCCAACAAATAAGCGCAGTTAGAACAGCTGCATTATACTGTTATAGCTTATTGATGTATTTAAATAGCACTTTATTGATAATGAGTTATTTGCATAGCAATTAAACTTAACTCAAACCACTCCAATTTAACCATGCGTTTCCGCATGGTAACGAAAAAGTACGTTTTCACTATTCCTTTGACCCAAAATCAAAGGCTATGGAAATATTCAGCACCGAAGCCCTAAGCCAATGCATACGCGAGGCAGTCAGGGCAGAACTACAGGAACACTTTAGAACAGGCGGCAGCCAGCCGCCAAATTCAGAAAAACTTTTATCCAAGCAGGAGCTTGCCGCCGAACTCGGCGTGTCATTGGTAACCCTTACCGACTGGATGAAAAAAGGCTTACCCTATTTGCGCCTGCATAAACGGGTGTACTTCAAAAAAAGTGAGGTACTCAATGCCATGCAACAAACTATCAAAGATTAAAAGGAGGATTACAGATGAATGTGGAATTAGTCACGAAAGAAGATTTAAGAAGACTGGAAAATTTATTAAATGAGATCAAACAGATTGTTCAGCCGGGACAGAGCCAGCCGAAGAAATGGCTCAAAAGCAGCGAGGTTAGAAAAATGCTGAACATATCACCAGGCACGTTACAGAACCTGCGCATTAACGGCACCCTGCGTTTTACCAAAATGGGTAGCATCATCTATTACAAGTTAGAGGACATCAACAAGATTTTGGAGGACAACGGACAATGATTATCTCGAAAGAATTAACTGGCTACAGCGACCTTATCAGGCGCATGGGAGCGGACAAGCGGGTATTGGCAACGCACGTTAGCCTGTTTACTGCTCTATTTATTTTTTGGCAGCGGGGTGGCTTTGTTAGCCCGTTTGCTATCACCCGAAAGACCGTAATGGTGTTTTCAAAAATCGCATCCATTGCCACTTATCACAAGTGCATCAGGGAACTGGATGAGTACGGCTACATCCGTTATCAGCCATCTTTTCACCCAGCAAAAGGCAGCCTGATTTATTGGCCGGATGGCTTAAAAGCCTTTGGCTTTTAAGCGGTTTGACATATGCAGATATACCGACTATTCCCGCTTGCGGGGATAGCGGTTTTTTATCCGCTTGTAAGGAGCAAGTTTGTGTTTTTGTTGCCACAAAAACATCCCGGATGCCTACGGCACCGGGCAAACTTGCCTTTTGCGCCCGTTGGTTGCAAAAGGGGTAAAGCGCAAAAAAAGTTAAAGACTTAACAGATGGAAACAGCAGCAAAAACAAATAATAGACTTCCGATAGGCCAACCCAAAAACAAAGGTGGTGCGCCAAAAAAGAGGGTTAGGCGTGAATTAATAATTCGGGTAAGAATGACAGCGACCGAACGCTTCCAAATCGATATAAAAGCGAAAGACGCAGGAATGCGATCAAGTAGCTGGATAAGGGCGGCAGCAAAGAGCGCAAAGGTTGTTCCCCGGCTAACAGCCGATGAGCGGCGCATCCTTTGGATGCTTGCGGAGCTTGCCAATAACCTTAACCAGTTGACTAAGCTGGCGCACCAGCTTGGCCTATTAACGGT
>JABDFM010000113.1 GCA_013286565.1 Bacteroidota bacterium | reverse complement strand
ATTTTTCGGCCTTTTCCTGGGCATCAACTACCGCTATAGTAACCATGTTCACGATCTCCCTTACCGAGCTGCCTAACTGCAACACATGCACTGATTTTTTGAGGCCGAGTAATATCGGACCAACTGCTTCGGCCCCACCAATTTCCTGTAATAATTTATAGGCAATATTGCCCGATTCGAGGTTAGGAAAAATCAGGGTATTGGCAGGCGCACCGTTTAATGCTGAGAACGGAAAGTTATCAGCAAGCAGGCTTGAGTTTAATGCAAAATTGGCCTGCATATCACCATCCACTACCATATCAGGGTATTTTTCATGCAGCACTCGTACTGTTTCCCTGGTTTTTTCGGGTATAGGCCCTTCGTTTGATCCAAAGTTTGAATAGGACAATATCGCGACCCTCGGTTTGATGTTGAACTGCTTAACCGAGCGGTCTATCAGCACCGTAATATCCACCAGTTCCTGTACAGATGGATTTACATTCACCGTAGCATCCCCAATAAATACGGGGCCTTTTTTTGTGATCATCATATACATACCTGCAACGCGATTCACCCCAGCCTCGGTACCGATGATCTGTAGCGCGGGTTTTATAGTGGTTACATAATCCTTGGTCAAGCCCGATATCAACGCATCCGCCTGGCCAAACTGCACCATACATGCGCCGTAATAATTACGCTGGGTGGTCATCTTCCTTGCTTCGGATAAGGTGATACCCCTACGCTGGCGTTTTTGGTATAAAAATTCAGCATACTCACTAAAGTGCTCGCACTCCTCGCGCGGGTCGATGATATGGATATCATCCAGTTCCAGGTCGCTCTCTTTGATGATCCTTTTTATCCTGGCCATATTACCCAGCAATATTGGTGTGGCTATACCTTCCTCTTTAACGATCTGGGCTGCCTTTAAAATTTTATAATTATCCGCTTCAGCGAAAACTACCCGTTTAGGGCTTTGTTTGGCCTTATTGGATATATTCCTTAACAACCTGTCATCCGACCCAATACTTAACCTCAGTCGCTCCCGGTAAGCATCCCAATCGGTGATCGGTTTACGCGCCACGCCCGACTCCATCGCCGCCCTTGCAACAGCTGATGAAACCTCGGTGATCAACCGCTGGTCCATGGGTTTGGGAATGATATAATCCCGCCCGAATTTTAAATTTTTTGTGTTGTAGGCCAGGTTAACTGCCTCTGGGACAGGCTTTTTAGCCATTTCTGCAATTGCCTTAACTGCGGCTATTTTCATTTCCTCATTAATAGCGGTGGCCCTTACATCAAGCGCACCCCTGAAAATATACGGGAACCCTAATACATTATTCACCTGGTTCGGGAAGTCAGCCCTCCCGGTAGCCATCAATATATCCTTGCGTGTTTTTATGGCGACGTCATAATCTATCTCGGGCACGGGGTTGGCCATCGCGAAAACTATAGGATTTTTTGCCATCTGTTTCAGCATATCAGGCGTAACCACATGGCCTGCCGAAAGACCGATAAAAACGTCGGCATTCTTCATGGCGTCAGCCAACCCTTTAATATCCTTACGCTCCGTGGCAAACTGCAGCCGCATTTCATCCAAATCAGTGCGTTCGGGGGTTATCAAACCGTTGATATCAAACATCACCAGGTTCTCTTTTTTTACACCCAGTGTAAGGTATATTTTTGAGCAGGAAACCGCAGCAGCACCTGCCCCGTTAACCACCATTTTTATTTTGTCGAGTTTTTTGCCCTGTATCTCGCAAGCATTTATCAGTGCGGCGCCTGATATGATGGCCGTGCCATGCTGGTCATCATGCATTACCGGGATCTTCATTTCGGCTTTTAATCTGCGCTCGATCTCGAAGCAGGTCGGGGCCGAAATATCTTCCAGGTTGATGCCGCCGAATGTAGGCTCAAGCGCTTTAACGATGGCTACAAATTCGTCCACCGTTTTGGCATTCACCTCCAGGTCAAAAACATCAATATCAGCATATATCTTAAACAGCAGGCCCTTCCCTTCCATCACCGGCTTTGCCGCTTCGGGGCCAATGTTGCCCAGGCCCAAAACCGCGGTACCATTAGTAATAACAGCCACCAGGTTGCCTTTAGCTGTGTATTTATATACATCATCCACATTGTCGGCTATGCGCAAACACGGCTCAGCAACACCGGGCGAATAGGCCATAGTCAGGTCGCGCTGCGAACTGGTGGGCTTTGTAGGCACCACCTGTATTTTACCGGGGCGGCCATTTGCATGATAGTCGAGTGCGTCCTCTTTACGGTTGGGTTTATTCATGGTAAATCATTCAAGCTCTCAAAATTACAATTCTTTTTGAGCTGATATAAAAAAAGCCCGGTTCTTATTGTAATTAGAACCGGGCTTTTAATAAATATATCGGAATATTAGCTCTTACTGATCATCAGCATCATTCCGGGCTGTACATCTTCGCTCTTTAAACCATTAACCTGTTTGATCTCCTCCACACTGGTGCCTTCAAATTTATGCACGATCACCGGCAATGTATCGCCGGGCTGTACCTTATAGCTGATATATTCTTTTTTGCTTGCCGGCACAATCTCCCCCTTACTCACTTTATTTTCCGCAACAGGTGTTGTTACCTCCTGCCGGGTTGCTGTATATGCAGCGCCGGTCAGATCACTGTTTAGCCCATTGTACATGGCGGCATATTTTTCCTTAGCAGCTTCTGGTATTACCAATCTGCGTGGGGTAGATTCTGTACCATTTATTATTTGCTGCACATACGCCGGGTTAAGAATAGCTAACTGCGAAAGGTCGACATTCAGAGAGCGGGAAACACTATATAGTGAAACCGTTTTGCTGACAGAAACCGTATCTGTTTTTATTGAAAAATTACAAGCACGCGGGGTGATATGATATTTGCTGTGATAGTTCATCAGATAAGTTACCGCGATATATGCGGGAACATATCCCCTTGTTTCAACAGGCAGATATTGGCGTATCGACCAAAAATCATTGGCACCTGCTAATTCGATTGCCCTGATCACATTGCTTTTACCGCAATTATAGGATGCGATGGCCAATAGCCAATCGCCAAATTCCTGATATGCGTCTTTTAAATAGGCTGCTGCCGCATAACTCGATTCTATAGGGTCACGACGCTGATCTATATAACCGTCCATACCGAGGCCATAAGTTTTTGCAGTGGTTGCCATAAACTGCCATGGACCCGTTGCACCCACATGGGATATCGCATTTGGATTAAGCTGGGATTCAACGATGGACAGGTATTCTATCTCATCAGGGATACCCGCCTCGCGGAAAGCTTTTTCGTAAATAGGAAAGTAGTATTTGGTCAAACCTAAAACACGGCTGATATCTTCGCGCCTGGCAGGCGTTAAATATAGGTCGATATAGCTTTGAACGTATTCGTTATAGTCAAGCGGCACTTCTTTTTGGATAGAATCCAAACGACGCTTCAACAGGTTATTTTGATAAAAACTGATGGGGGCAGGATTGGTGATCGGCACCATAACCGTATCCTGGTTATCGGTCGACACTAAAACGTTAGCCTGCATTGCTTTTGACCTCGATCGGGATGAATCAGAAGCAGTATAGGGGGTGGCTTTTACAGTCTGTAACAAGAAAAGGAAGATAGCAAACACTAATAATCTCTTCATTCTGCCTTAAATTATTTGGACGTTGCCCAGATCCAATTTTTACTAATTTATTGAATTTTTTATAGTTCTAAGAAATACTTAGAAAAATTTAATAATTCCTGCTCTGCAAAACGTTTGGTTAATAATTGCAAGCCAATGGGCAAACCCTTACTATTATTACCCGCAGGCAGTGAAATAGCCGGCACTCCGGCTAATGATGCTTGTACGGTAAAAATATCATAAAGATACATTACCACAGGGTCTTTTTCGGTTTTACCTAAAGAAAACGCCGGCTCGGGTGCTGTGGGGGTTAGTATGAAATCAAATTCCTGTAGTAAACTGTCTGTTTTTTCTTTTATTAACCGGCGCACTTTTTGGGCCTTGGCGTAATAAGCATCATAATACCCGGCGCTCAATACAAAGGTGCCCAGCATGATGCGGCGCTTCACCTCTTTACCAAAACCTTCGGAACGGGAGCGTTTGTAGGTGCTTTGCAGATCAACAGCAGCGGGGCTCCTGTAACCATAATGCACGCCGTCATACCTCGCCAGGTTGGAGGAAGCCTCGGCCATAGCTAATATGTAGTAGGTAGGTACGATATAATCCAGGTACTCAAAGGCTATGGGTTTAACGGTGTGCCCTTCGGCACGCAGTTTTTCGATATATTGTATCAGTGTGTTTTTTACTTCATCATCCACACCAGGGCTTGATAATGCTTCCTGTAAATAAGCGATGGTTTTTTTTGAAGTAGAAGCTTCCAATGCACCGCTATACGCCGGAACATGGGTTTGGTCCAAAGTGCTGTCATACTCATCAGCGCCACCCATAATTTCTAATAACAGCGCAGCATCTTCTACTGAGCGGGTCATTGGCCCAACCTGGTCAAATGACGAAGCGTAAGCGATAACCCCATGCCTTGAAATACTGCCGTAAGTTGGTTTCAGTCCAACCAAACCGCAAAATGACGCGGGCTGCCTTACTGAACCACCCGTATCGGTGCCTATTGCCGCATGGCACATATTTGCCTGCACAGCCACCGCCGAACCGCCCGATGAGCCACCGGGTACTTTGGCAGGATCGGCATAATTTTTTACAGGGCCGTAATAGGAGTTCTCATTTGCACCACCCATGGCAAATTCATCACAATTGCAACGACCGATGATAATCACATCCTCGGACAGCAAACGC
Organism: Bacteroidota bacterium; assembly: GCA_013286565.1. Classification (GTDB taxonomy): domain Bacteria; phylum Bacteroidota; class Bacteroidia; order Sphingobacteriales; family Sphingobacteriaceae; genus Mucilaginibacter. Next base: position 233 of record JABDFM010000113.1, on the reverse strand, counting down.
TCAACAATGGTTGACGAATAAATTGAAGTGAAATCCGCTAATATTTTGGAAGAGGCGGATACCTTGTGCCCTTTATAGCATATATTATCCTTGATAGCGATCACCATGCCTGCAAGCCTGCCCGCGGTGCCCGCTTTGATACGTGCATCAATCGTTTTTGAGCAGGATAAGGCTTCCTGTTCAAATACTTCATTAAAAGCATTCAGGTGAGCATTTGACTTGATGCTGGCCAG
>JABDFM010000112.1 GCA_013286565.1 Bacteroidota bacterium | reverse complement strand
AGGAATACCAGGACGACCTGGAACACGCCTAAATTTTAACCGGCCCCGGCTATTTTTATCCGGGGCTATAAAAAAATACGATGGAACCCGAAAAGGAAACACCACCACCTATTTTTGATCAGCTGAAGGAATATGCTGAAACACAGATAAAACTGGCAAAATATGACGCGATAGATCGCAGCTCAAAGTTTTTGGCCAGCTTTGTTACGGATATGGTTGTGGGGGTCGCTTTTGTGCTCACTTTCCTATTTTTGAGTCTCGCTATAGCGTTCGGCCTGTCCAGGCTATTTGGGTCATATTGGGCCGGGTTTGGGTGTATGGCTGGTTTATACCTTATCATCGCGATAATTATCATTATGATCAAAGACAGGATACAGCAGCCCCTGATCAATATATTCATTAAAAAGTTTTTTAAAGACTAATGGCCGATCTATCTATAAATAACATAACTGATCTGAAGGCTGAAATAGCCCGGCTGCGGCTATTGAAGGAAGAGCAAGGCGCCGCGTTGAAAGAACGCGTCAATACCCCGTCGGCCTTATTCCATACGGTTATTTCTGTATTTCCCAAATCGCCAGCAAACAGCAACGAGGATAAAGGCAGCATATTTAACCAGGATTTCTTTGGGATAATATCCCGAATACTGCTGCCCTTAACACTGAACAAAACCATATTCCGTAACTCCAACTTTGTAGTAAAAGCGCTGGTAGGCTTTCTATCTCAAAAAGCATCACACTTCATCAGCGAGGATTCACTCTCGGGCTTAATTGGTAAAGTGAGATCTATTTTTGATAGAAAGAATAAAAACCCCGATTACGGTATCCCGCCCGATAGCGAAGCATCCTGAATACAAAATCTCATACAGCATGTCATTTCGAACGGCAGAGAGAAATCTTAAACGATCGACATGACCGCTTTACTTGTTGTATAAGATTTCTCCTCGTTCCTCGTTCGAAATGACATAGTTTTTTATTTTTGCGGGATAGTTTTTATAAGTGGGAAAAGATAAATTAAAACGCTTTGCCGAAATAGATACTTTCAGCAACGTATTGCAGTTAGATGCCGGGAGACCCTTCCAGGGTAAATGGGGCAATGATTTTTTTAAAAATAATAACCCGGTTGTATTAGAACTGGCCTGCGGCAAAGGCGAATACACCGTGAACCTGGCGCGCCTGTTCCCTCAAAAAAACTTTATTGGAATTGATTATAAAGGCAACCGGATATGGCGCGGGGCAAAAACCGCGTTGGAAGAGAACGTAAACAACGTGGCTTTTCTGAGGATACAAATAGAAAACCTGTTGGATTATTTTGGTCCCGCCGAAGTGGACGAGATATGGATCACCTTCCCCGACCCACAACCCCAGTTAAGTCGCGAGAAGAAGCGTTTGACCTCGCCCCGGTTTTTGGATAAATATAAGCTGTTGCTTAAACCCGGCGGTTTTGTCAACCTTAAAACGGATAACGACGGCCTGCACGCCTATACGGCGGAAAAGATCACTGAACTTGGCCTGAACCGGCATATCCAAACGGAACATCTTTACAATTCTGAATATGCCGATGAGGTGTTGTCGATAAAAACCTATTACGAAAAGAAATATTTGAAGGATAACAAAAATATCAACTACCTTAAGTTTTCATTTTAACAGGCTATGCCCGACTTGACTTTTTACGATTTGGTTTACCAGGTAGTCCGGCTGATCCCGAAGGGCAGGGTAACTTCCTATGGGGCAATCGCCAATTATTTAGGTACCAAAGGTTCATCAAGGATGGTGGGTTATGCCATGCAGGCTTGTGGCAGGGAACAACCGCCAGTACCTGCACACAGGGTAGTAAACAGGCAGGGGCTTTTAACCGCAAAATTTCATTTCGGCGGCGACTTGATGGCCGAAATGCTGCGCAGTGAAGGCGTTGCAGTAAAAGACGACCAGGTGCAGGATTTCAAAAATGTGTTCTGGGATCCGTCGGTTGAGTTGGCTATGTAAGCTTTTTATTCTACAAATAACTTAGCCACCATTTCTCTTTATGGCTTTGCTTATAAGCGTCATAGCGCTTGCATAAAGGGTATAAGCCAACCACAATACCCATCCAAACCAGGTAGGCTACCGGCAATGAGAACCCATAACCTTTGAGACTGGTTGTAAACCATATTGGTGTTTTTAATAACCAGATATGCCAGTCCTGCCCGGGTGTAAATGCCGAGGCTATCAGCGCAATTAAATGAATAATATAAATATGGATGAGGTAATAAAACATAGGCACCCTGCCGTAAACGGAAACAACCTTTACCACACCATTTCGCAGTTTCTCGGTGAAAGCCAGGAACAAAAGTGCGACAGATATGGTAAGCAAAACGTACAATAACGATGGCGGGTACTTATTTACATTGACAAAGGAAAGAAAGGTAAAGAACGAGTTTTTTTGTTCGCTCCATTTTACCGGGTCGCCATATAAATTGCTATACCGCAGAACAATGAATAACATTAATGCTGAAGCACCTATTGTCATCAACATCTTCACCCTCTTTTCAGCATCGTATTTTGAGGTGTACAATTGCCCGAGGCAATAGCCCAGGGGTGTTATAGCAATGAAGGGAATAAGCGGATACCCCACTAAAAATACTTCATGGTGCCATGTAAAAGATCGTTGATCGTGCAGCAGGGCCCAGCCAAACGCCGGCAGCGTATTGCCTTGTACATGGAAACCATCCAACATATTATGTCCGGCGATTAGTAGAATGCTGATAGCCAGGATCCATTTCAAAGGCAGGTGTATTAACCCCGCCAGCACGATCATACTTATGCCCAATGCCCACAGGGTGATCAGGAAGAACATGGGGAAAGTTAGATTGAAATTCCAACCAAGATTAGTAACTACAAGTTCGAGAATTACCAGCCATATCCCGCGTTTTAAAAGAAAAGCCGATAGCTCCTTTTTGCTCTTCCTTTGCCCCACCAGATACGCTGATGTACCTGTAAGCAGCAAAAATATCGGGGCGCAAAAATGCGTGATCCACCGGGTGAAAAATATTGCCCCGGTTGTTCTGGTAAGATCCAGCGGGGCAAAGTAAAATGACCCGAAAAACAAATAATCTCTTACATGGTCAAGCGCCATGATGATCATGATGGTACCACGAAGAAAGTCGATGGAGGTGATCCTGTTTTTTGTGATTGTAGGTATTGGATTCATATTTCAAATATGGAATAAATTAGCATCGTACTAAACCCGGAACTTGCTATATGTCATTTACTTGACGAATATTGCAGCAACTCCATCCGGTTTCCGAACGGATCGAGGAAAAAGAAACGTTCCCTGTCGGGCAGGCGCTCCTCTTCGTAAGTTTTCACGCCATTGTCTTCCAGTTGCTGCCTTGCCGCTGCGAGATCAGTCACTTCGAACGCACTATGCCTTGATGTGCTCATTAAGCCAGGCTCTATGCCGATATGAAAACCTATATCGCCTATCTCAAACCAATAACCAGGGTTAACAAAAGCTTCGGGACGATGTGCTAATTTCAAGCCTATAACATCCGCATAAAACCGTCGCGCTTCCTCCAGCCTTTCAGGCGGTACGCAAATATGGATATGATCGGCGCGTTTAAACGTGATCATTCGTGTTCGGCAAAAGTGAGTACATAGTTGTTATTATCCAGGATGGAGAATTCAGTAGCGCCATAAAAGGTCGCCTCCAAACCTTTCAATACTTTTACCTTATCTTTTATCGACTCAAAAAACCCGCGGATATCTTTTACATTGATATAAAGCAATAGTGAGCCGCCATCCTTCCGGCTTATCTCCGGCAACTCTTCTGCAAGGCTGCCATAAGTTTGAAACATCATGGTAACATTGCCATTAACCATCATCGCCCAAACCAGATCCTCCCCACTTTCGGGTACAGACAGGGTTACCTGGAATCCCAGCACCTCGTAAAGCGCTATGGTTTCCTGCATGTTACTAACAAAAATATTTGGTGATAAACTTTCCATAAATTTGCTAAAAAGGTAAAAAAATAAATTTGCTGAACGGTTATAAAGATAAAAATGGCAACGATATATCTATTTACAGTGAATTATTTTTTAATCAAACAATATTACGTGTTTTTACGTAATAGTAAATAGGGTGTTTTCACGGTATAAATACCGTGTTTGTACTCTGTGGGGTTTTAACTATATATGTTAGACTTGTAAAATAATAACAGATTTAAATTGCTTCTTACGGTTTTTTTACTAAGATTGCAAATAGATTGAATTATTTTTAGTTATAAACCTTACCTTTGCACAATAAAATTAAAAGAATGGCAACCGAAATAACAGAAAACTTTATTGCTCAATCGGATTTAGCAATAGATAATACCACAAAGGCGGCTTTGAGTTATTACGAAAGAGCCAATGATATAATAAAACGTACTCACGTTGCAATGGGAAGGACTGTAATATTGCAAACTACAACTATAGCCTCAACCCTAAACGCAAATGTCATCACAACCAACCACACCAACCCGCGCTAAACTAAAAACCGCTTTAGATTGGTCTAATTTTATTTCTTCCGGGCCAAAAACTGGTGCAGATTTGTACGCTGTTAGGCAACAGTGTTATAAAGACATAGAAAAACTAAGAGAGCGACCGCTTATCATTTACGCCAGTAATTTCACGACACCCTTAGCTCAATTTGTTGGAAATGGAAATTCAATATTGTTGGATGATGTAGATGGTTTTACAGACGTCCTAATGAATATTGACCATTCTATTCGAGAAATAGATATCATTATCCATAGTCCCGGAGGTAGTCCAGACGCTACTGAACGTATAGTTTCGGTTTTGCGAAACAGATTTGATAAGGTTCATTTTTTAATCCCCCATTCGGCATATTCTGCGGCAACTATGTTAGCTTTATCTGGTGATTCGATTACATTACACCCAAGTGCTACATTAGGGCCAATTGACCCACAGTTAAATGGTATTCCAGCCCGATCAATTATTCGGGGATTTGAAAATGTAAAAGAAGCGATAAAAAAGGAGGGGCCGGAAGCTTTACCAGCCTATATCCCATTAATAGAAAAGTACACTTTAGCACAGCTTGAGCAATGTAATGATGCGGCAGCATTATCTAAAGAGTTGGTAAGAACATGGCTTAGTGAACATATGTTTAATGGAACTGGCGACCCTGCTATTATCGAACAGGCTGTTGAATATTTCTCTAATTATGATGAGCATAAGATACATTCAAGACCGTTGCTATTTGAAAAAATAAGTGGCTTTGGATTAACTATATCACAAAGCGATTCTGAATTAAGCGACCTTTTGTGGGAAGCTAATATTGTACTCAATGGG
>JABDFM010000111.1 GCA_013286565.1 Bacteroidota bacterium | reverse complement strand
TTTAGGGCGTATAGAAGAAATCATCTGCGAACTCGGTCCTGATATCGCCTGTTGAAATAAATTGAGATCATCAAAATTTCTTGCCAACGGCCCAAGGCTTTCATACTGAATCAGTGACGACGGTACTCTTCCATACGGTGGTTTAAATCCATAAAGTGCCGTCATTGCAGCAGGAAAGCGTATAGACCCACCCATATCAGAGCCTGTTGCGAGTGTGCTAAACCCCGCAGCCAACGCAGCAGCACTTCCACCCGACGATCCTCCGGGTGTATAAATTGGATTCCACGGATTTCTACTGATGCCAAACAACCAATTCCATGTCACTAAATTACAGTAATATTCGGGAACATTTGTTTGCACATGCATAACAACACCCGCTTCTCGAAGTAGCGTAGTCAATGCAGAATCTTTTTTGGATTGCGCGACATTTTTTCTGATTAATGTCCCCATGGTCATTCGCCATCCTTTAACCTCGACGTCATCCTTAAGCGCACAGGTTATACCTTCCAGAAGTCGTGGATTACCATTACGGTATCGTCTTTCGGATTCTTTCGCTTGTGCCAAAGCTTCTGCATAGTGCTTAAATGTAACGGAATTGAAAGCATGATCCTGCGATTCAATGCGCTCTATTTGTGCCTTTAAAACATCCACGGGTGACAGTTCTTTTGCGCGATACAACCGTATTAATTCAATCGCAGGCAAATAACAGAGCTCTTCATTCGTTAATTGTGATTGCGCAAACGTAGACGCACAAATAAAGACAAGCAGTAGAAATATTGGAAATCGAGCTAAATGTATTTTATATCCCTGCATAGATTAAATCCCTAAACTATACTCTTAACACTTGAATTTTAGGCTTTGTTGCAACACTCTTTCGCGTGCTCATGTATTAATTATACACTCCGCGCGCTCTCTCATGTTGCGCCACGCCTAAAATCCGATTGTTAAGAGTATAACACGCAACCCCAAAAATTATACACCTATGATTAAGAAAAATATACTTAGGAACGTGCACAAAAGAACTTCCTCTTTTGAGCGAGCCAATGTTTGAGCGCAGCGAGTTGGGCAAGCGAAAAAAGGGGAAGTTATTTTGTGCACGTTCCTTAAATCATCTAAAATTTACGTTTTGCATCAATAATAAGTCCTTTCCCAACGCTGCTAAACACATCCCCCTGAACAACTTCTGCCTTAGGAAAGTTTTCTAATATTGCCGATCTTATCATCGGGATTTGCGTTGAACCCCCGGTGAAGAAAATTGAATCAATATCACCCGTTTTTATGCCAGAATCAGAAATGGTTTTTAATACAACTTGAACCAATTTCTCAACTTTATTTTGAATAAAATCTTCGAACATTTTTCGCTGTATACTGAGGAAAAATTCCTTTTCAATAAATTGAAAATCAAGGTTCACTTGCTCAGCATTACTTAATAAGCATTTTCCCTGCTCAACTTCATTTAGAATTTTATGCCCAGCTTGTTTTTCTATCACATTGAGGAGTCTTGTGATTCGTTTGGGATCTAAAGCAAAGTTTTTAATCGTATGCAATTCGCTTCGTGTACGATGCGTATAGAGACTATTGATCGTATGCCATGTGGTTAAATCATAATAAAAGCTATTGGGAACCTGGATATTGCCACTCATGCCACGCATTTCACTACCTAATCCTAACTGTGGCATAACTGCTTTCAGGCTTAATTCAGTATCAAAATCGGTACCACCGATATGGATCCCATTATTTGCCAAGACATCCTGCAAATGATCTTGGTTTTCCATACCTGAGCGTAGCCGTATCACGGAAAAATCTGAGGTACCACCACCCAAATCAACAATTAAGGCAAGTTGTTCACGCGTGATGCTTTGTTCATAGGTTAATGCCGCTGCGATGGGTTCATACTGAAATAAGACTGTTTTAAAACCAAGCTTCCGCGCAATGCCTTCCATCGTATCCTGCGCTAAACGGTCTTTTACATCATCTTGATCATGAAATCGAACCGGTCTACCCAAAACAATTCGCGTTAATTCATGTCCAAGAGTCATTTCGGCTTTTTGTTTGATATGCTGTAGAAAATAACCAAGAATGTCTCGATAAGAGATCCGACGATGCTGGATACTTGTATCTTCATCCATCAAAGAAGATCCCAACACGCTTTTTAAAGACATCATTAATCGGCCATGTACACCAGAGAGGTAATCTGTCACCCCTTGCTGACCAAATTGACATCCGCCCGCTTCAAAGTCAAAGAAAATAGCCGATCGAATAATGGGTTTTCCGTTGTCAAGAGGAACCATGCTAATATTGTTTCCAGTACAAACCCCTATAGTCGAATTGCTGGTACCAAAATCAAGACCACAATAATCGTGTATAGCCATCACGCGATCACCTACCGGATATTTTGAATGGGCGTTTATTTTACCAGCTTGAAGTTATTGGGTCAAATCGCAAAAATTCCCCAAAAAATTTGACAGTGCTTTGTCCCAACTGTTATATTCAAGAAATGAAAATTTTTAGCCCACAACAAAATGCATTTTCAAAAATAGATTTATCTCTGCAGGCTTTGTTTGGCTACAATTTGGTCTCTGTTACTCCAATTATTATCAGCATTATTATCCAACCCTTCTCACCCTAGAGCGGTCAATTTGTTGATTATCCGTGCTTCTCTAGGGGGAAGCGATTAACGGATGGCCAACAAAAAATCTTAAACCGACCGACTCTTCTAGGGGGACATCATGAACTTAGCTCAATCAAAGCCATTTTTTATGTGGCTTTTTCCATTATCTTTTTTTGCCTATCAATTTATTCTGCGTCTATGGCCAGGATTAATGATGCCGCAAATTATGGCGCAGTTTTCTATCGATGCAAGTCATTTTGGGCTCCTCGCGGCATTTTACTATTATGGTTATGCCGGCATGCAAATCCCCGTCGCTATGCTGTTAGATCGCTTTAAAACCCGATATGTTGTATTTATTTTTGCGGTTGTTTGCGGCCTTGCTACTTTATTATTTACCTACACACATCACTTTTATGTGGCCGCCTTCAGTCGGTTTTTAATCGGCGCAGGATCGGCAGTTGGGTTTTTAGGAATTTCCAAAGTAGTATCTGAATGGTTCCCCAAAGCACAATATGCCAGCATGATCGGTTTTTCGTTCACCTTTGGACTCATGGGCGCTATCTACGGCGGCAAACCCGTCAGCTTATTGATTGATGCCTATAACGAACAAAATGTTGCCACAACACTCGCCATTATCTCTATCCTGATAGGCTGCGCAAGCTATGTTGCCTTACGTTCGCCCAAACATGTCGTGCACTCTGCCCCTGAAGAGAAATTCAAAATGGCTAATTTTAAATCGCTTTTTTCTTCTCCTGCCATCTGGTGTTTAGCCTTAGCTAATCTGCTGATGGTCGGATCGCTAGAAGGATTTGCAGACGTTTGGGGCGTGCCTTATTTAATGACTGCTTATAATCTAACTAAAGGGGATGCTGCTGGTTTTGTCTCCTTAATCTTTTTTGGAATACTTTTTGGAGGTCCCCTACTCGCGCTGCTCAGTAAAAGGTTTGGAAATTATACGGTGATTACTGCATGTGGCGGCGGCATGGCACTCGCTTTTATCGTGCTATTATCAAGTTCTCACTATAATCCCGTTCTTTTTTCCTGCTTATTTTTCGTAATAGGTATTCTGTGTTGCTATCAAGTGATTGTATTTGCAGCAGGCTCGACGCTGGTCGCACCACAAAGCCTGGGCATTGTTGTTGCTTTTTTGAATTGCGTTAACATGCTGGGTGGTTCATTTTTTCATACCAGTATCGGTAAAATTATGGATCTCTTCTGGACCGGCACTTTAGGCGATAACAACCTGAGAATTTATGATCTTGAGGTTTATCAATATGCACTCTGCGTCATCCCAATCTGTGCTGTTGTTGGAGCGCTGATTGTCTGCGTTATGGCGAAAAAAAGAGCGCCGGCTCTGACCGCAAATTCAATTGCTTGATATTTCAACCCTCATCCGGGGCTTCGCCCCACCTTCTCCCGCAACCGGGAGAAGGATCTTAAAATTATTGACCTTCAGAAACATAAATTTCTATACGTTCCCTGCCTTTCCCGGGATTGGCTCTTTTTAGGCGAATTATTCCCATTTCACCGGTTCTTTTAATATGCGTTCCGCCACAAGGGACTTCGGAAAACTCGTTTATTTTCCAATACCGTCTCTCATTATTTTCGTCACTAAATGCACTAATAATCTTTTGGTTAGAGTCAATGATATTTTGGGCGTCTTGTTGTAATAAAGCGATAAACGGTGAAATATTCTGACTCCATTCAAAATCAATACGTGATTTATCTTGAGCAATATGGGCACCCACTTTTATAACATCAGGAAACTTTTGACATACCAACTCAAGGACGACTTCTGCTGCAAAATGTAACCGCATCAGTTTATATCTACGGCCCCAATCAATACAAATGTTTACTATGTCGCCTGTCTTTAAGTTATGGTTTTCTTCAAGCGTATAAAATATTTCTTTGCCATCTTTTCTCGCTTCTAAAACTGTATAACCACCGATAGTGCCAAAATCGCTTTCTTGTCCACCAGAGAACGCATAAAAAATGGTTTCTGCTACGGTAACTTGATTACCTTGCTTTGTTTGCACCACCGTTTCAAGCTCTGTTAAATAAGGATCTTCCCAGAATATTTTTTTTGTCATAACACCTTCTTCATCTTTAATTTCTTAATCATGAACAAAAGCCGAAGCCATACGATCACATTCACGCTTCGATAAACCAAGGTCAGATGCGACTTGTCTCCTTGCTTTCACTGAGGCGCGTCTTGCTTTTTGCTGTTCGGTAAACGTATCCTAAGCGGCAATTGTTCATCCATAAGCTGACGACCTGTAAGATCATAAGCCCCATCCATTAGATCACTCAAACGTTCTGTCGTACCGAATACAAATAGCGTAGCCGCATAAGCACCCATCGATGTTGTTGGATCGCCTTTTTCGATTTTGCCAATTGTTGCTCTCGAGACATTGGCACGCTCTGCCATCAGCTGGACTGGAATACGGCGGCGGCGGCGAGCACTACTGATGTCTTTCCCAAGCTTACGCAAAGCTCGAATGGCTGGAACGGGTAAATTGACCGAATTCTTCACTTTAAGCCTCTTATAAAGTGTGGTATTAGTAATTAATGACTAGTATAAAGATTTTTAACATTAAAACCAAGCCAAAACGCCTTCTATTGTTTCCACAATAAATTTCGCTCTTAAAGCAGGTGTATCAAACGGAACGTCAATAATCTGATACCCGAGATCGAGATAAACTTTTTTAAGATCATTGCCAAATTGATTGGCAGCCTCGAATGACATTTTTCGCTCT
>JABDFM010000110.1 GCA_013286565.1 Bacteroidota bacterium | reverse complement strand
ATAGCTATGTATTTTATCAATATGGAATGGAAAAGGATCCTCTTTCAAACGGATTATATTTCTATTTAGAGACGCCAGAATATTTCACATATGATAGAAAATTAGACATTCAGAAGAAAAGCGCTTTTAATCCCAAACAAATAGCATTTTTTGAAAGAAATTTCGCTTTAAAAAATACTGGACAGCCTTTTCCATATAATCTTGCAACGGGGTGGTTTTTTGATTCGCATACATTTACACCATTGCTTGATTTTCAACAGCAGAAAGTAATTACCTGGGCAATTGATAGTATATTAAATACTGTAAAGTTAATTGAAAGCAGAAACCCCAAATTCCATTTTGGCGGTTTTGGATGGGATGAACCCAGACCCACAGGGGATTTTTGGGATGGAAGAAAAAAAGCCACAATGGAAAGCTGGACTGGTGATGATTCCGGAGCTAAATATCCTGGAGTGATTCACAATTATTCTACTTACACTGATGGTCACATGGAATTTTATAAGCAATTATATAAAAGAACGCGTCATGAGTACAACTATGCCAAATTCTTTAGTGAACCATATGATATATATAAAGATTGGATTCAACTTATTGAGAATCGCCCTGATGCGAAAGAAATAACACCGGATATTATTAGCCAGGAAGGGCCGGGTACCCAATTTGTAGATGATAGGAGAATTTATACTTCAAAATTACTTAAAAAAGAAAATGCTTATTGCACAACTCCAAATGTATTCCAGGATAAAGACAATAGATTAATTGCCGCTAAAGCTGCGATCAATGGATCCTGGTTTGGATGGTTTGGCCGCTTTGGAGGTACTGGTGATATGCCGAATTTCCAAAGTATAAAAGAAGTCCCTGCACGGCTGAAACTTATCAGGGTGTTAGCCAATTGGGAAAACATCAACGGTACGCCTTTATCAAATCGATCCTGGAACGGAAGTATTTATAAAAGTAATACCGCATTTGCAAGTAGTGATGTAATATCAATATTACAACCACATACACACAAACTCTTTGTAGTTTTTTTAACAAAGAGTGGTAAAATTGTTCTTCCAGATAAAAAAAGAGCTGTAACTATTTCCCGGACGGATAGTTTATTTATTGAATCTGAAAATGGCGCAAAAGACCTTTATCTTCGTAACAATATCATCGAACTTAAAGATGCAAAATGCCTGGGTAAAGGATATATTATAAAATATAATTAGTTTTTTATTTTATATTTATTAAGATAATACTCTTTCTTTTCTTTTTTTGAAAGAAGCTTGGTTTTATCACCATTTGCAAAAGCCTTAATCTTGTATTCATCAAGTGATTTAATCACACGAGCAGGACTTCCTACTGCTACTGAATTTGATGGTATATCTTTTGAAACAAGTGAATGCGCACCGATCACAACATTATCCCCAATGGTTACTCCGGGTAACACAATACAGCCATATCCTATATAAACATTGTTTCCAATAACAATTGGTTTTACTATGTCTATTTCAGGGTATTCATCTCTAAAACACCATATTCCTCCGTCATGGGTTTCAAATCTTACCATAGTGGCACTAACGTGGTTTCCTATAGTTATCAAATATGGCTCGGTACTATACTTTACCCAATAAAATCGACAATCTTTACCAATCTTTGCCCCTTTATAACGACCATACCGAATGGGGAAAAAAGTAGCAAATAAATAATTAAATACTTTAATCATATTTTAATGAAATAGATTATCAAGTTTATGATTTAGAAAAAAATAATTTCTTATAAACCTTTCCTATATTACTTTTAAGCACACCAGCAAAACTTTTAATTCCTTCATTAATTGTTGGTTTAATAAGTTTTGTATAATGATTTACATAAAATGAGTAATCAAAATAAATTGAGTCGCGATAATATTCCCACCAAATATCATGCCTTAGGCAGAAGCCTTGCCATGGGTTAGTCCCGGTATAATGAATAACGATCGGATTTAGAGCTTCTTGAATTTCCGTTTGGCTATATTTCTGTGAAAGTACACCATTCGGGTCTCCTGAACTTATAAAAACTGAAAATGTACTGTTATACTTTGGTGGAAGAAATATGATCTTACCCTTAAAAACAATATTAACGATATCCTGATCAAGATAAAGCCATTTTTTTCCGCATAATTCTTTTTGCCTATCTATTAGGGTTTTATCACTCCTCATACCCTTTAAATTATATACCATAAACCCGCAGTTTATATACGTATCCATATCGCAACCTATATCGGTCATATAACTGGTACAGATAGCCGCTTTAACGGCACCTATATAATTATTGGTCCCAAATTTTGTAGTATTATAGACATCCCATAAATCGCCGGTATAAATGATATCAACGTCCGACAGTATTACTTTGTCATATTCAGGGATCCTTTCGGAGACAGCTATTTTATAATAAGTCAATTTTGGAATTCCTTTGGCCACATAAACATTATCAAACTCATTTCCGACATTAATAAATTTGATGTCAAAATTTTTAAAGTGATCCTTGAGTCGGCTTAGTTCATTTTTATTGTCTTCGTTCAATTCACCCTCGCCATGCATAATATGGATATGATAAAAAGTATCAGGATCCGCCGACTTTAATAAGGAAGTAAAGGTAACACCTGCAGGCATTACAACCCTATGATTAAAAGCAAATACGATTGGAATTACATTCATTTAAAAAAAATTATTTGTTAAAAATAAAATCGTACAGTTTTTGCCCCCAAACTTTATAATCAAAGTTTGCTTTCCCTATTTTATAACTTTCCTGCGCAACAGACTCTGTCATATCGCTATCTTTAATTGATTGTTCCATTGCTTGGGCATAGTCAATAACTTCATATTTTTCGCTAACATATGCATTAACACCATTTTGAAAATAATTTCTAATTTCGCCAAAGTTTGTTGTAATTATAGGCCTTTTAGAAGCACAATATTCGCCGATTTTATGAGGAAATCTTGCCGTATCCTGACTTGTAGGTCTTAAAGGGATAAGAAGAGCAACACTGCTTACATATAACTCTGTCAATTCGCTATACGGCAGATGGGATTTTAGATGAATAAGATTTGCCTTTTTACTCGATGCGATTTTTGCATCAATTACATCAAAGTCGCTTTTAATACCGTTACTGCAAACCAATATTAAATGATAATTATTATCCTTTAATAGATCAAACGAGTCAATGATGAATTCAATTAAGGGCGAGTAAACACCCGAACCGCAAAAAAGAAAATATTTAAAACCGAGGTCAACTTTAGATAAGCCATTATCAAACTTTGAAAAGTCAACAACAGCGGGAATTTTAAACAAAAGTGACGGATCTTTTTTTTCCTTATACTTTTCAAGAAGAAAGTCGCTGATCCCTATTACCTTGTTGGCCAGGCGGAAACTATACTTATCATAAAAATAATCACCCCATACATTTGAGTGCCTCTTTACGGAGGTCCAATATTCGGTATTATCAATGATTGTTTGTGTGTTTATGAGTTTTCCGAGCAACGTATAAATTAAAACATTTTCAAAGGTATTGGTAGTGATTAAAATAGCATCTAATTCCTTATTTAACTTAGCTTTTATTATTGTAGATATTTCATTTACAAATCCTATGGATTTATAAAAATTTCTTTTTAAAAAGCTATTGCTCCTATAAGCACTACCACTACAATATTTATAATGCACTGATTCAAAAACACCTCCACTTTGAACGTTAGTATCTTTATCATCATGCGTTCCAAATCTACAAAGCACGGTAACTTTACAGCCTGTTTCCACTAATCCCTTTGCGATTAAAAGCTCCCTTTGAGTTTGCGCAAAACCCAAAGGAAAAACATTATATCCTACGTAAAATACTGATTTCATAAAATTGCTGTGGCACTATTTATGTTTAATTTTTTTTAAATGTCTCTTATAACCTTACAAGGATTGCCTGCAGCTATCACTCCCGAAGGAACACTCTTTGTTACAACACTATTAGCACCAATAACAGAATTTTTTCCAATCGTTACTCCTTTCCATACAATTGAGTTAACGCCAATAAAAACATTATCCTCAATGATTATGGGTTTTGAATTTAAACACTTTTCAGCTCTTCTTGATGGATCGATATTATGCCAATCGTAATCAGTAATGATCACATTAGCACCTACCAATACATCATCGCCAATTGTAATTGATTGCAAACAACCTATGCTTACTCCACTAAAACCCGAGCCATTGCCAATTTTAATTATAGCATTGTTTGAATGCGTTGAAATTATGCATTTTCGATTAACCCCAATTAAATTGGTAGATTTATCTGATATAAATTTGCAATTGCCGCCAATTGTTATAGTAGATCCAGGGAAACGAAAAACTTTTGAAAACCCATTAAATCGGCTTCCACTTGATAAGTTTACTCCTTTTATAAGCCAAACAATTCTGTTTACTAAGGTACAAAAAAATGCAATAGTATTAAGTTTCAAATAATGAAGCTTAATAATGACCCTACCTGGTATATCATCCTTTTTATTAAATTCTATCACTACAGTTGATTTATTAATTGAATATATTCGTTTGATCAGAAACCTTATTAATTACTTATGAGATGATATATACCCGTTTATCATGTTTAAACACCCTAATTGTAATGTATCAAGAGAAATATTTAGTTTAACAAAAGAATTTTCCTGTACCGCATTTGGGTATTGCGTTATTATTGATGTATGTCTGCTTCATATATAATTGGAGCAAAACTCTTTGTTAACCATTTTAAAAGGCAGGCTTAACTCGCATCAAATTTATCAAGGCAGTGCTTCTTTATCCCTCAGTAATCACCAATATTTTCAATATACATAACCCCTATTTTCAAATAAAAAAACAATCAAACAAAAAAAACTACTTCTTACTTTCAATTTCTACCGTCGTGATCGACGAGGGTATCACAATTACTTTTTTGTATTGCTTGATCAATAACGCATAAGTTAAGATAAACCCGAAATCAAAAAGCCTGAACCAAACTAAAGTAACGTTTGCAAACAAATAAACTACGATACCTATGAAGACCGAATAATTCCCCGTAAGTTTTGATAAACTGTAAGTCTTCTTCAATAAGAGAAAGTAAGCAGCAAAAAAGAAACTCATCCC
Source organism: Bacteroidota bacterium (assembly GCA_013286565.1). Taxonomy (GTDB): domain Bacteria; phylum Bacteroidota; class Bacteroidia; order Sphingobacteriales; family Sphingobacteriaceae; genus Mucilaginibacter. The sequence goes on along the minus strand of JABDFM010000110.1, from coordinate 308 downwards.
GAATAGTCCAAATGCATATAAATAATGTAAAAAACCTATATGAATAACAGGGAGGCCATTTAACATTCCAATTACTCTCGGTGTAAGCTTTTCTCCCGCACCCCAAATGGGGTTCTCAGGGAACACGGTCATAAACGTTTGATAAGAAAGCACACGGCCATAAGCGGACGAGTGTTGAAAATTCCTGGCCTCATTTCCGAGAACCCGATCTGTGACGAATTTGTCAAAATCGAATGTTTTCTTACCAACACTCATCGCAAGCGCAATCGCCAAGGCGACAAATATCACAAAACGAAAAAAGTATTTTC
>JABDFM010000109.1 GCA_013286565.1 Bacteroidota bacterium | reverse complement strand
ATGAAATAAAAGAAACTAATCCTGAAATTAATTGGTTTAAGTTAAGAGGCTTGCGTAATAGAATTGTCCATAATTATTTTGGAATAGACTATAAGATAATTTGGGATACAAAAGTAGATTATCTCGACGCACTAATTGCCCAAATTTCATTAATACTAGATAATCATTAAACTACATTATGTCTACCATGTCATCATTATATCCCTTAAAATTCAAAACCATTTATAAAGACAAAATATGGGGAGGTCATAAGATCGAAACCTATTTGCACAAAGATTTTGGCGACTTACCGAATTGCGGCGAGACCTGGGAAATATCAGGTGTAAAATCGGATGTTTCTGTTGTTGCCAATGGTGAATTGGAAGGAGAATCATTGGCCGATCTGTTGGAGAAATACCAGGATCAGTTGGTGGGCAAAAGGGTTTATGATCATTTTGGCAACATTTTTCCATTGCTGATCAAATTTATTGATGCCAATGATGACCTGTCTGTACAGGTACACCCCAATGATGAACTGGCCAAAAAACGCCATAACTCGTTTGGCAAAACCGAAATGTGGTATGTGATAGAGGCTGATCCGGGTTCAACGTTAATAAGCGGCTTTAACCAGCCAATGACAGAACAGAAATACCTGGAAAACTTCAACAGCGGGCATTTAATGGATATCCTGAACCGCGAGAATGTAGCTGCAGGCGATGTTTATTTTTTACCTGCCGGCAGGGTGCATACCATTGGTAAAGGCTTGCTGATAGCAGAGATACAGCAAACCTCAGATATTACTTACCGCATTTATGATTTCGACCGTGTGGATGACCAGGGCCATAAACGCGAACTACATACGCAGGAGGCCTTGGCGGCAATTGATTATCATTTTTATAAAGATTATAAAACCGAATATCAGCCTGAACAGAATAAAGATGTTCATTTAGTAACATGCCCGTATTTTACTACTAACATAATGGATTTTACAGAAAACACTTCAAAAGATTATTCAAACCTTGACTCTTTTGTGATCCATGTATGCGTGGCCGGTGATTATATAATTGAGACTGATGGCAAGCAATACCCTGTAAAAATGGGTGAGTGTATTTTGCTGCCAAAAACGATCAATAAAATCGAAATGAAAACAACTGGTGGGTTTAAGATATTGGAAAGCTATATAGAGTAGTGAGTAGTCAGCGGTCAATAGTGAATAGTGGGCTGATTGGAAATGGTTTACTCACAACTCACTACTGACCACTCGCCACTAAACTAAACGGATAGTAAACTTCGTTCCCACATTAACGGTACTTTCTATTTCAATTGTGCCGCCTAATGCTTCGATCTGGTTGCGGGTGATGAACAGGCCAATACCTTTTGCATCTGAATTTTGGTGGAATGTTTTGTACATGCCAAATACCATATCGCCGTATCGCTGCATATCTATTCCCATACCGTTGTCTTCAAAGTATAGGTAAACATGACCGCCCTCTCTCGAAGTGTGGCATTTGATCACCGGTTTACGTTCAGCGTGCCTGTATTTTAACGAGTTGGTCAGCAGGTTTTGGAATATACTTTCCAGGTAGGCAGGTATGTAGTTTACGTCAGGGCATTTACTGAAATCATACTCGATTTCCGCGCCCGTTTCCTCAATATTATTCTCAAGAACCGATAATATATTTTTGAAAGATGCCTCAAAATCGAGCTTCTTTCTTTCTTTACCGATCTCTGCTTGTATTTTAACGATCTCGCTCAGGTGTTCGATAGTCGTTTTCAGGCTATCGCTTATCGATTTGATATGTGAAAATATTTCAAGTCGGTCGTCATTTACTTCGGTCTGATCAAACAGATTAACCATGAACTGTAAATTGCCTGTATGCGAGCGCAGGTTATGCGATACGATATATGCGAAGTTTTGCAGGCGTTTATTTTGATCGCTCAACAAATTGACCACATTCTGAACTTCGAGCTCTTTCTTTTTAATGTAATCAATATTCTGGAATATACACCTGGCTGTAACGCATTGCCCATATTCATCAATAACAGCCACCCCTTTTGCACGCAGCCATATCAGGTTGTTTTTGGCAGTCCTGAATAAAAGCTCCAGGTCAAAAGGTTGTGAATATTTTGTAATATGATCAACTGCATCGGTTATTACCGACCGGTATTCAGGCTCAAAAAAGCTCATCGCTTCTTCAATGCTCAGCTTTACCTTATCCTGTAGCTCATAAATATCATAAGCTTCGCGCGTTAAGGCGAGCGTCATGCTCTTTACGTCAATTTCCCAGCCGCCTACTTTGGCAATTTTATTGGTTTCTTTAAACAAGAAATCGTTACGGCTGGTCTGTAGTTCTAAAAGTTTGTGATCATGGATATCGACTATTGAACCAGTGATTTTTGGTTCAGACCGGTCATCCCATTTTTTAGCGGTGCTTTCGAACCAGCGGTATCCTGCCTTTTTTGTTAAAAGCCTGACCCGCACAGTTTCAGGAGCATCCTTGAAGTGTTTGTTGATCGATCTTAAAAAAACAGGCTTGTCTTCGTGATAAAGAAGATTTTCAAAAAAGAAATCATAAGTGCCTGGTATCTCCCCGGCTTCATAACCTAAAAGATTATAAAAACCAGAAGACCACTTAGCTTCTTTTGTGCTGATATTATATTCCCATATCCCAGTATTTATGGTATTGAATATTTGGGTAATGTGGAATTCGCCATCATAAGAAAATTTATCTCCTTCAGTAAAGCTCATATTACTATCCGATCACAATAATTTTATCTATGGTGGTTATAAATTTTTTTAGTTAATTTAGTTCAACAAGCATTACCTGTATAAGCTGTGCCTCTATCAATTACAATTAAGAGGCCAATATATTAAAGCAAAGTTAAATCGCTAAAAGTAATTCTTATTAACTTCATTTACAATCTATTATTATACGTTAAAATGACACATTAAGTTATGTTTAATACCTAATTATCAAGCGTGAGTACGCCAAAAAAGAGCAAATACGGGAAATAACTTACCCATATCTGTTTGAGGATAAAGCAGTAATAGATGACGGATAAATCGTGAAAATATTATTTAATATATATGCTGAAACATAAATTATTGAACTAATCGGCGACGCTTTGCTTCTCGATCTTTTTATGGATATCAAAAACTTCTACCAATGCAGCAGAGCCGTACCATGGGTGCAGCTCCATTATTAAAGTACCTGCCTTTATAGCTGGGTCTGTTTCAGTAAGTTTTTTAGCTTCTTCAATTGTACTTACGTTGAAGATAAATATCCCCCTGATCTCCTGGTTATCCAAAAATGGCCCGGCAATAATTAATTTACCTTCGGTAGCCAGTCGGAGAATGTTTTTTAAATGAGCTTTTTGCAGATCCGCCCTTGCTGTAGAATCCTTTAACCTGTTTGGACCTGCCTTTAAAAATGCCATTACATAAGTTTTCATTCCGTACTCATCCGCGCCTAATTTTTGAGCCAGTTGAGCATCATATTGGGGATTTGTTGATTGCGCGAAGCAATTAGCACTGGCAATGAGCAACAGCGCTATGATCAGATTCTTTATCATGATTTAACGATTTGAAACTATAAATATACTAAGCGGTAAGTCGATTTTCTAATTCGTCCAAAGCATTCTTAGCTATCCATCTTGCCGACCGACTTTCTTGCTGCCCAATTCGCTTGGCAGTTTCAATAGCTAATTTGTGCAGCGTAATATTTCTTTTGCCGATTTGCCGCAGCGCCCAGTTAATAGCCTTTTTTACAAAATTCCGGTCGTCCCAGGCTTCACGTTCCATTATTGGAAAAAATTGGATGAATTCGCTATCGTCTGCTTTTTTATTATGTACAGCAAATTCAGCCATCAACACAAAACCTGCCCGTTTGATATATTCTTTTTCGGATGAGCTGTATTCAACGGCTTTATCAATCGCAAATTCAGTACGATCAAACAAATTCCCGCAAACCTGGTCACATACATCCCAGGATTGAAAACCAGCAGTCCATTCATCCATTTGTGAAGGGGTAACCAATTTAGGATCCCCAATCATTGAGGCCAGTATCCGGCACTCATGTATGCCGGTTTCCCATAGCTCAAGTGATAAAGCCTGGTTTGTTTTGATCTCCTTTGCCAAGTGACGAACCTTAGGCATCGAAACACCTAATGCTTTGGAATTATCAATGCCATAACGCTTCATGCCTTCGAGATGGGCAGTATTAGCACTTTGTTTTAGTAACTCAATAACTTCAGCAGGATTCATGCTAGAAAATTAAGAAATTATCGACACAAAAAAGCCGGGAACAAACCCGGCTCAAATAATTCCGCAATCGAAATTCCGCCTTCCGCAATCCTAAAGGTTTCCCCTCAGATCCTGCTCATGCTCAATTGCTTCAAACAGGGCTTTGAAATTACCTGCCCCGAATGATTTTGCACCTTTGCGCTGGATGATCTCAAAAAACACGGTTGGCCTGTCTTCCAATGGCTTGGTGAAAATTTGCAGCAGGTAACCTTCATCGTCACGGTCGACCAGGATGCCTAATCTTTTCAGTGGCTCCAGGTCTTCATCGATGTGACCCACGCGATCTAATAACTCATCATAATAGGTAGTAGGGACGCTTAAGAACTCAATGCCACGTTTCTGCAGCTCGGTTACAGTTTCAACGATATTGCCTGTTGCCAATGCCAGGTGTTGTACACCTTCATCCTCGTAAAACTCAAGATATTCTTCAATTTGCGATTTCTTTTTACCTTCTGCCGGTTCGTTGATGGGGAACTTTACATAGCCGTTGCCGTTGCTCATTACCTTGCTCATCAGGGCCGAATATTCGGTCGAGATCATCTTATCATCAAAGGTAAGGATGTTTTTAAAGCCCATTACCTCTTCGTAAAAACTCACCCAATCGTTCATTTTATGCCAGCCCACATTGCCCACGCAATGATCCACATAAAGCAATCCGGTAGGTTCAGGGTTATAATCCGATTTCCATTCTTTGTAGCCCGGTAAAAATATGCCTTTATAGTTTTTCCGTTCAACAAATATGTGAGCAGTTTCGCCATATAGTTTGATGCCGCTTGTTCTTACTTCACCGTGTTCGTCTGATAAGGTTTGCGGTTGTTGGTAAGGCACAGCACCTCTGCTGGTGGTCTGCTCGAAAGCGTCGTAAGCATCATCCACCCAAAGTGCCAATACCTTTACCCCGTCGCCATGTTTTTTAAGGTGTTCGGATATCGGATGGTCGGAGTGAAGCGGACTGGTTAATACCAGTCGTATTTTATCCTGTTTTAATACATACGATGCCCTGTCGCGCACACCAGTTTCCGGCCCGGCATAAGCCAGACTTTGAAAGCCAAAGGCCGTTTTATAAAAGTGGGCCGCCTGCTTGGCATTACCCACATAAAATTCAACGTAATCCGTACCGTTCAACGGTAAAAAATCGGTTGATTTTGTTTTTTTATCTAAGG
>JABDFM010000108.1 GCA_013286565.1 Bacteroidota bacterium | reverse complement strand
AATATTATCATTAATGATAATGATAATCCTTTGATCATTAAAGTAGCATCTATACCGGCAGCACGTATGCAGGTGTATTTTTTAGACAATGAAGAATATTTTCAGCGAAAACACGTGTTTGGTGATAAGGATGGGAAATTCTATGCTGATAATGACGAGAGAACAATTTTCTTTTGCAAGGGTGCATTAGAAACTGTAAAAAAATTAGGCTGGGCGCCTGACATCATTCACTGCCACGGCTGGATGAGCGCATTGGTTCCGGCTTATTTAAAAACAACTTATAAAGACGATCCGACCTTCAAAAACTCAAAAGTGATCTATTCTGTTTACGAGAATGATTTTGAAGGCCAGTTCAGTCCTGATTTTGCTCATAAGGCGATCATGACCGATATGACCGAGAAACACACCGAGGTTTATCAGCCGGGTACCAACTCCGCATTATATGCCGGTGCCATTCAATATTCCGACGGAATAGTTTTGGGTAGCGAAAATATAGACGAGGATGTGTTAAATAATGTTAAAAACAGCCATAAATCGGTTTTAGAGTTTAATTCCACCTTTGATTTCGAAAATTATTACAATTTTTACGACGAAATTGCCAATGAGGAATTGGTACATGTTGCATAAGTTTTTGAGATCGTATTATATGAAATTTTTCAGACTAGACTTATTGGCCCTGTTAATAAGTCTTTTTATTTTAAATAGCTGTAAAAACCCCAGTGGGGTTGGGTTGGGTTTAGATCCAGCCACGCAATTGGGTGGTGCCTTTACAGATAATACTGCAATTGTTGTGAATACAGTGCCCGAAGCACGGGTGGTTACCTCCGGGCTGGCCAAAACACCATTGACTCTTTTTAGGGACCCTGTGCTTGGTACAACGGTATCTAACATTGCTGTTTTGCTAAATTTACCGGGCAGCACCGCTTATACACTTCCTACCGGAACAATTGTTATTGATTCGGCAGTCCTTGTATTAAAATATGCAAAAGGTTTTTATGGCGACTCCCTTACTTCAAAATATAAGGTAAACGTTTATCAACTAAAACAGAGAATAACAAGTCAAGCCTATTATAATACCATGAACTGGGATAGTCTCGCTGATAAAACAAACCTGTTAGGGACGCGTACGTTTTTTGCCCGGCCCAATGATAGTATTCAAATTTATAGCATCATAACCGGGGCGCCTGATACCCTTATCAAAGTTCCGGCACAGTTAAGGATACCGATCAGCAAGGATTTTATTAATAAAATTTTATTTAACGCAAGCAGCAGTCAGTTATCCTCGAATACGATCTTTAACAATAATGTTAAGGGTTTGTACATCACGCTTGATCAAAACGGAACAACGGGGGCAGGCGGTAACTTTATGTTTGGCTTAGCTGATTCGCTAAATGTATATTATCGCACACTTAACGGATCAACCATTGATACTACTAGTGTAGCCCTGGAACTGGGCACACATGCTGCGCAAATAACCCATACCCGTTCTGCTGCGGTGACTGCCGCAATTGGTGATAGCACAACCTCAAACGGTGTTATTTACCTGCAGGGGTTAGCACAGTTAAAAGCCAAGATCAGCTTCCCTAATCTGAAAAGTATTCTGACAGCAGCTGGAGGCAACATTGTAATAAACAGGGCCGAGTTGGTGGTTACACCGGTTCCGCAGAGCACTATCCCATTCCCGGCACAGTCAAAACTAACCATGTACAGGTATGATATCGCTCATCAACCCATAGAATTGCAGGATGCTAATTCTACTGATCCGCGATCAGGCGGAGTGGGGACTTTTGGGGGATTTTATAACTCCACCACAAAAAGCTACCATTTTGTTGTTACCGGCTATATACAGGATCTGTTGGATGGTAAAACAGTTGACTATGGAGCTTATATTGCAACTGTTGACACCACCAACACAACATCAGTTGACATAAGTCCCACACCCCAAACAGCGGGCCGCACAATAGCTGTAGGCACTATAACAGATAAAACCTCGCCATTATACGATTCCAGGATCAAGCTAAATATTATTTATACCAAAATAAATAAATAGGAATAGCCCGCTAATCAGCGGGCTATTTTTTATTACAACTATTATTTGCTATTTGTGTTGTTTATATCACATAGCTAATTATTTTTGTTTCTTTTTAAATTTAAAAACTTCTATTTATGTGCGGCATTGTTGGATACATTGGATACAGAGAGGCATACCCTATAGTTATCAAGGGGTTACACCGTTTAGAATATCGGGGCTATGATAGCGCGGGCGTTGCCTTAATTGATAAAGATCTTAAAGTTTATAAGAAGGCCGGCAAAGTCAGCGATCTGGAGAATTTTGTTAAGGAAGTTAATTTAAAAGCCACCATAGGCATGGGTCATACCCGTTGGGCCACTCATGGTGTCCCCAGCGACCGTAATTCGCACCCACACTCATCAGGCAATCGCAAGCTTACCATTATTCATAATGGCATTATTGAAAATTATTCGGTTATCAAGGAGGCTCTGTTAGCTAAGGGCCATGTTTTTCTGAGCGATACGGATACCGAGGTGCTGATACATTTGGTGGAAGATATTCAGCAGGAAACAGGTCTTGACCTCCGTGAAGCGGTGAGGGTTGCGCTTAACAAAGTGATAGGTGCTTATGCTATCGTGATCATGAGCGCTGATGAGCCCGATCAGTTGATCGCGGCACGCAAAGGTAGTCCGATGGTTATCGGCGTTGGGGATGGCGAGTATTTTGTAGCCTCAGATGCTACTCCTATTGTAGAGTACACCAAAAACGTGATCTATTTAAACGATAACGAAATAGCTTATATACGCCGTGACGATCTGCTGATCAAAAATATTGATAACACCGTTCAAACCCCTTATATCCAGGAGCTTGATCTGAAGCTGGAAATGCTTGAAAAAGGTGGTTACGATCACTTTATGCTGAAAGAGATTTATGAGCAACCTCGCTCTATCCGCGATTGTATGCGCGGAAGGATCTATCCGGAGAAGGGTAAAGTTCAATTGGGCGGCATAAAAGAGTATGTCGAAAAATTAAAGAATGTCGATCGTATTATTATTATTGCTTGCGGAACTTCATGGCATGCCGGTTTGGTTGGGGAATACCTGATAGAAGAATATGCCCGTGTACCTGTTGAAGTGGAATATGCTTCTGAGTTCAGGTACCGTAACCCGATCATTACAGAGAAGGACCTGGTAATAGCTATTTCACAATCAGGCGAAACCGCTGATACGATGGCTGCCATTGAGTTGGCCAAAGAAAAAGGCGCTACAATTTTTGGCGTTTGCAATGTAGTAGGCGCTTCTATTCCACGTGCTACCGATGCAGGGGTATATACACACGCGGGGCCAGAGATAGGTGTAGCCTCAACCAAAGCATTTACAGCACAGGTTACGGTGCTTACTTTAATTGCTTTTTATATCGCGCAACAACGTGGCACGATTACCCAAAGCAAACTGGTGGAGTATTTGACAGAGTTAAATGAAATACCTGAACTGGTTGAGAGAGCCCTTCAATCAAATGATCATGTTAAAGAAATAGCCGCCAAATTTAAAGACTCCACCAACTGCTTGTTTTTAGGCCGTGGAAGTTCATTCCCGGTAGCTTTGGAAGGCGCTTTAAAACTGAAAGAAATATCTTACATACATGCTGAAGGCTACCCTGCTGCCGAAATGAAGCATGGCCCTATCGCGTTAATAGACAATGATATGCCGGTTGTGTTTATTGCTACCAAAAACTCATCTTACGAGAAAGTGATCAGCAATATACAGGAGGTTAAGGCACGTGGGGGGCATGTGATCGCTATCGTTACCGAAGGGGACACAGATGTAAAGGCAATGGCCGAATATGTGATAGAAATACCTCAAACAGCCGAAGCTTTTGTTCCGCTATTGGCCACTATACCTTTACAACTGTTGGCATATCACATAGCTGTGATGCGTGGCTGCAATGTAGATCAACCAAGAAATTTGGCAAAGTCGGTTACGGTGGAATAGTGAGTGGGCAGTAGTGAATGGTGAATAGTCAGTGGTGAGTTTAAGCCAAATCGTTCAGTCCGTTCGCATACAGAAGAAGCCAATAGTAAAATTACTATTGGCTTCTTTATATTGATAGCAGTCGTATTCACCGCCATCTTACTCACTATTCACCACTGCCTACTCACTACTGCCCACTCACTAAACCGTTTGCGGCATATGTTTCATGGTTTCGCTCAAGTCGAGCTCCAAACCTTTTGCTACTGCCATACCCAGGTTAATATCAGCCCTGAACCAGTGGCAAAGCTGCCTGTTAACGATCAGCTCTTTTTTAGGGCCATCGATACCGCTCATAGAATGAACAATATTGCTTATCAGGTCATGTTTTTGCTGCTCGTTCATCAATCGGTATAAATCGCCGGGCTGTGTGTAATGATCGTTTTCGCCTTCAGCGTTACGGTCGTACCAGTCGGCTACTGAATTGCCCAGATCCCATGATGGGTCTTTATAGCTTTCATCAGCTACGGTATCATCAAAACTATTAGGGAAGTAATTGGGCGCTTTGCCGCTATTGCCGTCCACGCGCATGTGGCCGTCTCTCTCATAATTGTTCACCATATAAGGGCATTTATTTACAGGCAACTGCTCGTAGTTAACCCCCAGGCGGTAACGGTGCGCATCAGGATACGACAAAATACGCCCCTGTAACATTTTATCGGGCGAATAGCTCACCCCATCCACTACATGGGCAGGAGCAAAAGCCGATTGCTCAACATGGGCAAAATAGTTATCTGGATTTTCGTTCAATTCCATCACGCCAACATCTATCAGCGGGAAATCGCCATGCGGCCATACTTTAGTCAGGTCGAACGGGTTCCAGTGATACGTTTTTGCCTGTTCCTCGGTCATCACCTGTATTTTAACGTTCCACCTAGGAAAATCACCGTTGTCAATGTGGGTTAAAAGGTCATGCTGTGCAAAATCAGGATTTTTACCGCGCATTGCGCCTGCTGCTTCGTCTGTAAAGTTTTTGATGCCCTGTGCGGTTTTGAAATGGAATTTTACCCAAACTCTTTCGTTTTTTGCATTGATCAGCGAAAAAGTATGGCTTCCATAACCATTCATGTGGCGGTATCCGTATGGTGTTCCCCTGTCTGACATCAGGATGGTTACCTGGTGCAAACTTTCAGGATTTAAGGACCAGAAATCCCACATCATGGTTGCACTCTTGCAATTGGTATAAGGATCGCGTTTTTGTGTGTGGATAAAATCGCTGAATTTTTTAGGGTCTTTTATAAAAAATACCGGTGTGTTGTTACCCACCAGGTCCCAGTTGCCTTCTTCCGTATAGAATTTCAGTGCAAATCCTCTTGGGTCGCGCTCCGTATCAGCAGAACCTTTCTCGCCCCCAACAGTTGAGAAACGTGCGAATACCCTGGTTTGCTTCCCTATAGTGTTAAAAAGCTT
>JABDFM010000107.1 GCA_013286565.1 Bacteroidota bacterium | reverse complement strand
ATCACAAAATGGCGGATACCGGTTTGGTTGCCTTGATCAAAGGAGATAAACCGTCGGACCAGGTGGTTGCCCTGCGCGCGGATATGGATGCGCTGCCGATACTGGAAGCAAATGATGTCTCTTACCGTTCTCAAAATAATGGGGTAATGCATGCCTGCGGGCACGATGCTCATACCTCGTCTTTATTAGGTACTGCAAAAATATTAATGGGTTTAAAAAGCCGTTTTGGCGGAACGGTAAAGCTGATCTTTCAGCCTGCAGAAGAAAAACTGCCGGGTGGCGCAAGCATTATGATCAAAGAAGGTGTATTGGAAAACCCCAAACCACAGGCCGTATTTGGTCAGCATGTGATGCCATTGATAGATGCCGGGAAAGTAGGTTTCAGGGCCGGTAAATATATGGCCTCGACTGACGAACTGTACGTAACCGTTAAAGGAAAAGGCGGACACGGCGCGCAGCCCCAGCAAAATATCGATCCGGTAATAATTACCGCGCATATATTAACCGCTTTGCAAACTATCATCAGCAGGTATAATGATCCTAAAAGCCCGTCGGTATTGTCATTTGGTAAGGTGATCGCAAATGGCGCCACCAATGTGATACCCAACGAGGTTTATTTGGAAGGGACTTTCCGCACCATGGATGAAGCCTGGCGCAACGACGCCCATAAGAAAATGAAAAAGATGGCTGAAGGCATCGCAGAAAGTTTCGGCGGTACCTGCGATTTCAATATCATGCGTGGTTATCCTTTCCTGATCAACGAAGAAAAACTAACTGCCATCACCCGTGCCCATGCCGAAGATTATTTGGGCAAAGAAAACGTGCTCGACCTGGATATCTGGATGGCCGCCGAAGACTTTGCCTATTACTCGCAGGTAGCCGATTCCTGTTTCTACCGCTTAGGTACCCGCAACGAAAGCCGCGGCATTACCTCATCTGTTCATACACCAACTTTTGATGTAGAAGAAGATGCGTTTAAAATCAGTACAGGCTTGATGGCCTATTTGGCGTTGAAGCAGTTGGGGAATTAGGTGAATTATTAATAATTCATATATTTACTATACCAAACCTTATTATATGAGATCATTCTTAATTCTTTTTGTTTTTATCTGCATTGGCGGATTAATTTTTTCGGATATGATAAACATCCCGGTGAACCATTTCTTTAACTCTTCCTGCAGCTTTTCGGCTTCCATACGTGTCCTGAAGTCTCCGGCACGTACTTTAAAGTTGGGCTCGCTGTAAATAACATACGTACGAATATCAGGAAATTCCTGCTGGAATTTTGCCTGCGTATTATAAGCTTCCTTGCGATCGGCCCCGGTATAGATCTGTACACGGTAGCCATTCAGGGAGGCTGCATCCGCACCACCTGCCTTATTCAGTTCAGCGCGTCTTGCAGCCAGTGTATCAATCCTGGGGTCTTTAATTACCTCTACCCTGCCACGGGTTTGTGCTCCGGCAGATACAGCAAAAAACAGCACCATAAAAAAACAGCACCCGGTTATTCGCGAAAACGCTTTATAAACTGATGCTGTTTTGTTCATAGTTAAAATTTAAATCTCCCATCAGCCCCCTCTAAATCTCCCCCGGTAGGGGAGACTTTTAAAAAAGCCCTCCCTACAGGGGAGGGTTGGGTGGGGCTTACGCCTGCCCTACGCCATGGCAGTTCTTGTATTTTTTACCGCTGCCGCATGGACAAGGGTCATTACGCCCTATCTTTTGCTCCACTCTTACCGGTGTGGCTTTCTGTACCTCGCGCATGTCATCTACCGGTACGCCGTTAGACTCATGCACCAACTCCGGTTTAGAGGTACGCAGCTTCTTCAAATCCAGTTTGGGCTGTGGCCTTGCTTCCTTCACTTCGTCCGGCGCTTGTTGTGTCGGTATGCCACCCCTGAACAGGAAGCTTACCAGCTCCTTATTCACCGTAGCCAGCATCTGGCGGAATAGTTCAAACGCTTCGAACTTATAAACCAATAACGGGTCTTTTTGTTCGTAAACGGCGTTTTGTACCGATTGCTTTAGCTCGTCCATTTCACGCAGGTGTTCTTTCCAGGCATCATCTATCAGGTAAAGCACTACGTTTTTCTCAAACGATTTAAATACTTCGGCTCCTTTATTTGCGATGGCTTTCTTAAGCGGAACAGATACCTGGATACCATGAACACCATCTGTAAACGGAACCACAATATCCTCTATATATTCGCCGCGGGTGGTAAATACATCTTTTAATACCGGGTAAGCCTGGTTAGCAATAGCTTCTGCCTTGCGTTTATAGAAGACGGTTACCTCGTGGAATACTTTATCAGTCAGCTGATTGATGGTGGATGAAGAAAATTCATCTTCGTGAATTTCAGTATCAACTGAAAATACGCGGATCAACTCCAACTGGAACCCGTTATAATTATTTACCTCTTTGTATTCGGTAACCACATCAGCCACCACATCAAAAATGGTATTGTTGATATCCACTTCCAGGCGTTCGCCGAATAAAGCGTTTTTACGTTTGGCATAAATAACGGTACGCTGCGAGTTCATCACATCATCATACTCCAGCAAACGTTTACGGATACCGAAGTTATTTTCTTCTACTTTTCTCTGCGCACGCTCGATAGATTTGGTGATCATCGAGTGTTGTATCATTTCGCCTTCTTCAACCCCCATGCGTACCATCAGGTTTGATATACGCTCTGATCCGAATAAACGCATCAGGTTATCTTCCAGTGACACGAAGAACTGGGTTGAACCCGGATCACCCTGGCGGCCTGAACGACCGCGCAACTGCCTGTCAACCCGGCGCGATTCGTGGCGCTCGGTACCTACGATGGCTAAACCACCGGCATCTTTTACGCCAGGCCCTAATTTTATATCCGTACCACGACCAGCCATATTGGTGGCGATGGTCACCGTACTTGTTTTACCAGCTTCGGCCACAATATCAGCTTCCTTTTGGTGAAGTTTGGCGTTCAACACATTATGTTTGATACCGCGCAGCTTTAGCATACGGCTCAATAATTCTGATATATCTACCGATGTAGTACCCACCAGTACCGGGCGACCGGCCTTTGTCAAAGCCACGATCTCGTCAGCTACAGCATTATATTTTTCGCGGATGGTACGATAAACCAAATCCTGCCTGTCATCCCTGATGATACTGGTGTTAGTTGGTATTTCAACCACATCCAGCTTATATATTTCCCAGAACTCACCGGCCTCGGTAACGGCAGTACCCGTCATACCGCAAAGCTTGTGATACATCCTGAAATAGTTTTGCAGGGTGATGGTAGCGAAGGTTTGCGAAGCATCTTCCACCTTCACATTTTCTTTTGCCTCGATAGCCTGGTGCAAACCATCCGAATAACGGCGGCCATCTAATACACGACCGGTTTGCTCATCAACAATTTTTACTTTGCCATCGTCGATGATATATTCAGTGTCTTTTTCAAACAGGGTGTATGCCTTTAACAATTGATTGATGGAATGGATACGTTCTGATTTGATGGAAAAATCGCGCATCAGGGTATCTTTCCTCTCAATCTTTTCTTCATTGCTTAAATTTGATTTTTCAATATCAGCAATTTCAGTACCTACATCCGGCATCACAAAAAAGTGCGGGTCTTCGCCTTGTCCCGTGATCAGTTCTATCCCTTTTTCGCTTAGCTCAACCTGGTTGTTTTTCTCATCTATGATAAAGTACAATTCAGAATCAACCTTTGGCATTTCCTTGCTTTGATCCTGCATGTAGTGGTTCTCAGACTTCAATAAAAGCTGCCTGTTACCGCCTTCGCTCAGGTATTTAATTAAAGCTTTGCTCTTAGGTAAGCCACGGTGCGCACGTAACAAAGCTAAACCGCCTTCATCGGGGCCTGTTTTGCCTTCGGCGATAGATTTTTTGGCTTCTAAAAGCACACCATTGATATAACTTTTCTGGGTATTTACCAGGCGCTCGATACGTGGTTTCAATTCATAAAACTCATGCTCATCACCACGCGGGATCGGGCCGGAGATGATTAAAGGCGTACGGGCATCATCGATCAATACCGAGTCAACCTCATCCACCATGGCATAATGCAGCTTGCGTTGCACCAGTTCTTCCGGCGTGCGTGTCATATTGTCACGCAGGTAGTCAAAACCGAACTCATTGTTGGTACCAAAAGTAATATCGGCCAGGTAAGCTGCACGGCGTTCTTCCGAATTTGGCTCGTGCTTATCAATACAATCAACCGATAATCCGTGGAATTCATACAAAGGCCCCATCCACTCCGAGTCGCGTCGTGCCAGGTAATCATTCACTGTTACGATGTGTACACCCTGCCCGGCTAAAGCATTAAGATAAGCGGGCAGCGTGGCTACCAGCGTTTTACCTTCACCTGTGGCCATTTCGGCAATTTTACCCTGGTGCAATACGGCACCACCAATCAGCTGCACATCATAATGCACCATATCCCAGGTAACTTCATTACCTGCTGCCAGCCAGGTATTATGGTGAGTGGCTTTATCGCCTTTTATCACCACGTTACTTTTACGAGCGGCCAGGTCGCGGTCAAATTGGGTTGCGGTAACCTCAATCGTTTTATTTTCCTTAAACCTTTTCGCGGTTTCTTTTACCACAGCGAAGGCTTCCGGCAATATCTCCAGCAATATAACTTCCAGTTCCTTATTACGGTCCTTTTCCAGCTTATCAGCCTGGGTATATAGACCAACCTTTTCGCTTACATCAAGATCGGGGTTATTTTCTATCCTGTCCTTAATTTCCTGCAATTCGCCGTCAATTACGGCGAGGCCTTGTTTTATAGTTTCTTTAAAAGCTATGGTTTTTGCCCTCAGTTCATCATTGCTGATGCCATCAAGCTTTGAAAATTCATTTTTAATTTTCTCTACCAGCGGCTGTATTGCTTTTACATCCCTGTCTGACTTGTTTCCAAAAAGCTTACTTATAAATTCTAACATAGTATAATTCGATATAACCCGACAAACTCAACAATTAAGCCATTGTAATTTTGAGGTCATTATGGCAGGCAAAGGTAAGGATTTTGGTTGGAAGGTTGGAAGGTTGCAAAGTTGGAAAGTTATTTTTTCTTGTTTGCTTCGAACTTTTTCAAATAATCGATCAGGCTTTTAGTTTTGCCCGAAAAATCGATACTCTTAGTATATAGTACTTGAAAAGTATCGTTATTAATCTTTCCCGCAGTATTTAAGATTGTTAATTTATTTCTGAACTCTCCAGAAGAACCTTTTGCATAATTTAGGAATCTAATAAAATCAGGATTGTTGTTGTATTCAAACCCTTCTGCAATATTATCTGACATAGAACATGCAGCTCTTCTAATTTGATCTTTCATTCCCCAATCAGATTTCAATGGTTCTTCATCACACAATAAATATACCTCTACTGCAATTGACACAGCTATCTTCCATATTTCTAATTCTTCGAATTTCTCGACTTTACTCATATTTTCTTAAAACAACTTTACAACCTTTCAACTTTTCAACTTTTCAACGCGTTAGCAATCATTCATCATCCTCTTCCTCACCCCCTTCAAAGTCTTCATCGTCAAAATCAAACATATCGTCGTCAAACATCAGGTCTTCCAGTT
>JABDFM010000106.1 GCA_013286565.1 Bacteroidota bacterium | reverse complement strand
TTTATTGCACAGGCGGTTATGGCATTTGGATCAGTTAATCCGGAGCAACTGTCCGCCAGTTTTAGTTCTGTTAAGATGGTTGGTAATTTGGCGCGGAGCCAATCTTTTATTTTATCGTCAATATCGCCGGGGATGATCGCTGTTAAAACATCCGCAGCGGGCGAATCGACAAAGTTTTTGACATTTTCGGTTATTAATACGCCAATATGAATAGCTATTTTCAGCTCAGATGGTATGCCATCAAATAAGGCCTTTACCTGGCCCCAAATTTTTGTTAGAAAGGATTGTAAACTCATGTTGTTTAATTATTGAACCTGCCGGCAGGCGGGTTAGTGATTTATTGAATTATTGATTGTTGAGAATATCTTTGATTGTTTTATACCGGTCCTTCCGGTTTTGATCTCATCTACCTGTTGTTGCAGTATGGTTACCTGGGTTTCGAGTACTTTCAGCCTGATGTCGTAGATACGGCTTTGTGTTTCCGGTGCCGCTTAAACCTATCCAGCGTAGGTAAACGGAGCGCTCATCTACCGCGTCATCTATCCTGATGGTTTGTGTTTGGGTGATAGTATGTGTGCTATGCTCATCGGCATACTTAAGGGCAATTGTAAAGTAATAGGCTTCCGGCGGGAAGGTGGTATTGATGAGCAAACGGTTCAAGCCAAGCTGATCGGGTAAGGTGGTATCCGAAATGGTTTGCCCCGCGATGATAAATTTACTGGCATCCTCATTCAGCAGCCAGGAGCCATCTTCATTCAACAGATCGTCGGTTTGCGAATCGCCAGGTATTGGGTTGCGGTTAATATCGAGCAGGGTAAGCTCGCAATAGATGTTGAGGCCCAAAAGATACTCGCTGTAAATAAATCCGATGTCAAAAGGATAACCGTTGGAGTAGGCGGGCTCGTTAAAATCGCTGATCCATTTAGCCAACTGTGAACTATCGGTAACGGATGCGAAAGGAACATAAGCAGCCAGGTTGCCACCGTATTGCTGGCCCAATTGTTTGGCGGCATATACCACGTAATAAGGATTGGTGATATCGATCAGGGCAGAGGTGTACCCGTTGGCGGTGCCATCGTCCCAGCTCTCGGCATATTGCACCTGGTAACTGGCGTATAGGTTGTCATCGCGGAAATTGGGCAGGGTGAAATCACTGGCGTCCTTTGCGCGTAAAAGGCTTTGCAAGAAATTAGAGATGTCAGCCTTAATTAAGCCCGTGCTATCCGGCCTGTTGGTTGATTGGATGGTTTGCTGCTGCCCGGTGAACGGGTCCTGGCAGGTGATATAGGTTAAAATTTTATAGTAGGGCCTCAGACTGTTGATATTCATAAACCCTGCGGTTGTTGATGGAGTGATATAAGGCGTATCGATGATCAGCGAATTTTCGTAGACCTGCAGAACAGGATAAACGCCTTTGTATGGGCCTGCATTAAGATAGATCAGCTCGCCAATTTTAACACTGCTGACTACGGCATTTAAGCCTATTAATGGCTTTTGGGTCAGGCTATCCTGCGAAATGGTGGTCACCTCAAAATCCTTGCGCTGATAGATGAACACCACCGGGTTAAAGGCGGCGCTCCAACGGGATATGTTTCCGTTACCCAGGTCGACCGAAGGATCGCTCACCAGCAGGTTACGGACAGTAAGCAAGGTAAATGACC
Source organism: Bacteroidota bacterium (assembly GCA_013286565.1). Classification (GTDB taxonomy): domain Bacteria; phylum Bacteroidota; class Bacteroidia; order Sphingobacteriales; family Sphingobacteriaceae; genus Mucilaginibacter. The sequence goes on along the minus strand of JABDFM010000106.1, from coordinate 4,035 downwards.
GGTTGGCCGTACAGCTGTTGGCATCGCGGATATAGGCTGTATAGGATCCGCCGCCTAAACCTGTAAAGGTTGCTGAAGATTGAAAATCAGCGCCATCAAGGCTATACTGGATAGGGCCATGGCTGGAAGTGGCGTTGATGGTGACTTGCCCATCGGCTGCACCGGGCGAAGATTCTTTTTTATCAATGCTGATAGCGCTGATCGTGGCGTCGCAAACCGAAGGGGCTGGACCTGGAATGCCAGGTGGCAAAGTATTGACCACCGCGAAGCTGCGAATATCAAAAGGCGTAGTTTGCGATGGCAGTTTACGGCTGATCACACCGCTGTATATTTTAAGGGTTTGCCCCGGTACGGTATAATCTGAATCGGTAATAACACCATTGTTGTTATAAGCTACGGTGACTGCCATATAATCACCATTTGCCGGAATGCCATCGTCATTAGCAATGCTGATATAGACATCGGCCGAATTGTAGATGATGCCTTCGAAATCGGTAGTTGATGTTTGGTTGGCGTAAAGTATCTGGGCGAATAAATTCATTTTGGTTGGATTGGTTGAATAGTTGATTGAGTTGGATTAAGTTGTTGGATTGAGTTGAATAAGTTGATTATAATAACCACTCACCTGATCAGCTTAATCCAACTGAGTCAACCACCTGCTGGGCTATCTCATCGGCCATTGGGGTGGCTATTTGGTTTAGCCGGAGGTTGATGTTATCATCGCCTAATGGTTCTGATAATATGCCGGGCACACCGGGGAAGCCTTTTTTGTCGATAGATTTTTTGACCGCCCAAGCTGCTTTATCGGGTATTCCTTTGGCCTGGCACCATTGTTTGATGCGTTCGATCATGGGTGGGTTACCGGGCATTGCATTTTTGCCTGTTGGAGCGCGACCAGTTTCCAAGACCTGCAGATAGCCGGGCAATATCAGCTGTGCTTTATCGGCATCGGTTTCAATGGTGATCTGCTGCGCGGTTTGCCCGGTAGCCATTTTGCTCTTTGCCTGCATGGAGTTGATCACATCGGTTTTGAGGGATTCGAGGAATTGGTTTATTAGTTCATTGGTCATTGGTTCATTAGTCAGTAGTGAGGGATATGTCGTCTGGTTGACTCACCCGGTCTTTGCTTCGCTCGACCACCCTCTCTGCTGCGCAAAGAGGGTTTTTAATCCCCTCTCTACAAAGTAGAGAGGGGTGACAAGCGTAGCGATGTCGGGGTGAGTCAATACGGTCGACTAAAAGCTTTCAAAATACATTGTAGCTAACGTTATCGTCAAATTAACCCCCGTTGAGTTAACATCGAACTTATTATACACCGGCAGGCATTTGGCCTTGTCACCTGCTTTTATCCGGAAGTAACGGCCATCGCCTTCACGGTAGGTTGAGGCTTTGACGATGAATTCATTAGCCATTTTGAGGGCCTGGTTCACATAGGTTTCATTATCAGAAGTGTATTGGTCAAATTCTGTTTTGTAAAGGAACTCTAAGTATACTGAGAAGGTATTGTCTACAGAACCGTTTATTTGCGGTGAAACATCGATAGGCTGTAGAGGATACATAAAGACACAAGGGAAGGATGTATCGTCAGCAAGGGAGTTGATCTCATTGACGGTTCCGTAGATGAAAGTGGGTTGTTCGGTGAGCGTTTGGGTGATGGCTTCTATTTGATTACGTATGGGCATGGGGATGTGGTTTATTGGTTCATTAGTTCATTGGGCTGTTGTCATGATTGATTCAGGCAAAAAGTTATAACTTTTGGTAAACCTTATTACAATGAAGACTTTTAAAATTCTTTTTTTATCCTTTGGCATTATCTTCATAACAATAGTGTTAATTATTGCTTTTAAGTTTTCTTCATCGTTACCTGTATTAACAAAGGATCAAACTATGGAAGCGGTAATTGGAAAATGGGATCTCGAAGATTTAACTAGATCTGATGTGAAAAATATAGTTTTTACAAATAAGAAAAATCCATATGGTGATTATATATATGTTATAACATACCAAAAGAAAGATTCAAATGGAAACGTATCCGTTACAGGGGCGTGGCGATATGCAAGCGTTGGGAAAATAGAAATATGGAGCCTTGACACTAAGGAGTTTGTTTTGCATTTTAATTTTATAAATAGAGGTACGATAGCTATGGAGGATCATGACATTTATATAAAAGATAATAATCCAAATTAATCATTTCAACTTAAACCGTTCGCTTTAAAAAGAGCGGCCTATAACCTCTGCCCATTCAGCAATTCATTATATCGCCTTTGATATTCTGCCTCCGTTTTATTTAACAGCAGTTTGGTAAGCATCCGCTCATAGGGCAGGTTTAGTATGTCAGCCCATTTGGTTACATCGCCACCGGCGAGGGAGTTGACGGTGTTCAGGTATTTAAATTTTTCAAACGCCTGAATACCTGCCTTCTTCTCCAGTACTGATGGAGCCGTTGAAAGAAGCCTATTTTCTGTTTCAATAAGTTGGGATAACAGGAAAAAAAATGTTTGGCTATGGGCAGCGCCTCCGTTACCCGTAGTTTTTTTATTTCTTCACAAAATTCCTCGGCTTCATATTCGTCATATTTTTTGCTGGTCGCCCTGCAAAAAAAGTAGTGCGCCAGCACATGGCAACAGGCTTTTAATGTGGGCTGAAAGTGCGCCTGCCATTCTTCCTCGCCATGCACTTTGATATGCTCGTTGATCTCGTCGGCAATGATATCCCTGGCGGCTAAAAAGGCGCCTGCCGGCTCCACAGATAAGTTGCGGATAACGTTTAAAACCACCCTGCGTTTACCCAGCATGAAAGTTACTTTATGGGGAACTATATTGCTGTTATACAAATATTTGATCTGGTGCGAAAGTGATAGCACATGATCGCCGAATACCTGGAAATCTTCGATATTAGTTACGTTATAAAGATCTTCTTTTGATATGCCGGACAATATGCTGATGGCCTCCATATCGTCCAGGTAATGCTTTTCCTGCATTTCCATCATTTGCCCCATGGTTATTTCGTCAAGGGATGTGGGTATGCTTACCAATATTTTACCATCGGTGGTTTTGAGTGTTCTTTCAATCATAAATTTTATCTCCCCCATCCCTGGGGGAAGAGCTTTTTAGGTTTATTATATCCTGCAGGGACAGGACCGGTTATTTATTCTTAGAAATATCTTTCTACATTAAAAAACGATCAAGCAAGCCTTCTAAAACCCTATCCCCGGCAGGCTTTAACATATACGGAAAACGCGACCGCGGTGGTGCTAAATTATTGATTTTTAATTTATTTAAAGCAACATATCGCAAGGGATCTATCAGGTGATCCCAGCCGTCGACAGGTTCATTAAGTGTGCGGCCCGAAAGTTCGGTTTTCCATACATAGCGCTCCAGTTCTCTCCTTAGATTGATACTGTTGCGGGTGATATTTAATTTATAGCGTTTTAAAATATCGATGGACAGATTAACACTATCACGCCCTTTTTTGGCAGGTGTTATCCGCCATCCCAGTCGCCTGAGTTCCTCTATCGATTTTGGCTCGGCGCTATCGGCTACGATCTCCCATTTCCTGCGGAGGCCCGCGTTGATCAGCCTTTTTGAAATATCGGGGTTAGTTAAACCTTTTTCATATAGCAACTCATTGATCCATAGTTCGCCGTTCTGCTTATAAACTTCTATGCAGCCGGTTTGATCATTGCTGTAGCCGAAATCAAGTCCGGCGGCTATGGGTTTAGCCCCTGCGGGTATGGCCTCGCAGATGTGCCAGTTTGTAAATATCAACCCAGATATTTTGCCGGTGAGGCCACGGGCGTAAACTTTCCATTGTTCCCTGTCGGCATCTTTCAGCGATTCAATTTTATTTCGCATACCATCGTCCAAAAAGGGGTTGTGGCGATGATCCGAAATGATCAGCTGCACACCGGGTTTGCCAGTCAGATTATCATGTACCCAGAAAGCTGAATTTGGGTTATAGTCGATATAAATCCTTTTCCGGGTGCGTAGGGCCAGCTCGCTATAGATATGCCATTTAACGCCGTTTGCTTCGTTT
>JABDFM010000105.1 GCA_013286565.1 Bacteroidota bacterium | reverse complement strand
ATACCTGTTCCAAACAGGGTTTCCATTACCAGCTTATCGCGGACGCCTTCAAAATCGTCCGTAAACATTTCGCCATCATTAAGCATAGCGCTCAGTTTTTCATCCTCCACAACAATAGGCAGGTGCTTTACCGTTTTTGGCGATTGAATTTTCGAGACCGGGTTATGGGCGATCACCCCCTCGCGAAGCAGGAACTTAAAATATTTGCGGAGCGTGGCTATTTTGCGGTTAACGGATCGGGCGGTAATATCATCGCCCATCAATTGAACCATCCAGTTACGGATATGCTGGTAAGTAATTTCAGAAGGCTGGGTTACAGTAACGTCAGGCTGATTGAGGAACTTGAAAAACTGATCAAGGTCTGACTGGTAAGCGGAAACCGTATGCGGTGAATACCGTTTTTCGAATTTAATATATTGAATAAACCGCTCTAAAAACATAAAAACTACCTGTACACACGGATGTATGAATGTACAAATAGTTTTAATATATTGTTAAAAAAAACTTAAAATTCTTTTACAAGAATTAAACGTTTGTTTCTAAGTTCATGTTTTGCTTGTATATGGCATGTTTAACCACATGGCGGCGGGTAACGGATTTCTTTTCGAAGGCCTGGCGACTGCGCAGCTCTCTTAAAACTCCTGTTTTCTCAAATTTCTTCTTAAAGCGTTTCAATGCTTTATCCAATGATTCGCCGTCTTTTACGTTGATAATGATCATAATTCCCAAATACCTCCTTTCAGGGACGGCAAAGATAGAGATAATGTTTTGAATATTAAAATGATATTGTTGAATAGTTGATTGGGTTAAGTTGTTGATTGAGTTTGTTTAGTTAATTATGTGAGTGGTTATGGAAATACACATTAACTGCTTACATTAGAGACCTAAACCTATTACTATCCATGAGATTAATTTGCATATTATTCGAAGTTGTTTTATTGACTGCTTTTAGCACGCCGGATGAAAAAAAACATATTGCAAAAAGCTTAATCCATCAATCAGCTCAAACTAAAAACGTAGATGAATGGCTTTTTGATAAGGTTGATGGTAAAGTTTTAAAGTTTAAAAATAGAAAGTTATTCAACACCAATCTTTACAATCTTAAATATATCGGGCAAATTGCAAATGATAATAAAGCTCCTTTTTTAGTTTTTTCAGGACAGGATTGCGATGAGTGTGATGCCAATATCTCAATTTATATTCACTCACCATCCGATGGACATTTAAACATTGAGAATGGGAAAAACAGGTACGGATTTCCCGGAACCGAAAGAGACATTGAGAACAACAAACCACTTTTAAAATCCCGTGCTTTTTATGGGCAAGTATTACCTGGAATTAAAGGTGTAATTTGGTATCAGAATCAATTGATGGAAAATAACACCTGGCAAAAATCAATATTCCTTGTAAATCTGAACGCAGGCATAAAAAAGGAAACTACATCAAAAGATATAGAAAAGTTAAAAGTCACACTGCAACTTTTAAAACAAGGTTCTTGTAAGGAGATTAAAGGAATTGAATACTCAAGCGAGCCATAGTATTCAACTCAATCAACCTAATCCAACTTATTCAACCCAATCAACTTAATCCAACGCAATCAACTACCTCAACACTTCCCTGCTGATCACAATTTTCTGTATCTCGGATGTGCCCTCGCCGATAGTACACAGCTTGGCATCGCGGTAAAATTTTTCTACCGGAAAATCTTTGGTATAACCATAACCGCCGAAGATCTGCACCGCCTCGGTCGCTGTGCGCACCGCAACTTCGGATGCGAAATATTTTGCCATAGCTGATTGCTTGGTAACCGGCAGGTGTTTGTTCTTCAGATCAGCAGCCTGCATGATCAGTAATTCGGCAGCCTCGATCTCGGTTGCCATATCAGCCAGCTTAAAGGAAATACCCTGGAAGTTAGCTATCGGCTGACCAAACTGGTGGCGTTCCTTCGCGTAAGCAACAGCAGCCTCGAAAGCGCCTTTGGCTATGCCTAATGATAAAGCGGCGATAGAGATACGTCCGCCATCCAATACCTTCATGGCTTGTTTAAAACCCTCGCCTTCTTTCCCTAAAAGATTCTCTTTTGGTACGCGGCAGTTATCAAATATCATTTCGGTGGTTTCGGATGCACGCATGCCCAGCTTATTTTCTTTTTTCCCGGCGTTAAAGCCCGGCGTTCCCCGTTCTATCACTAAAGTTGATATACCTTTTGAATCGCCTTTTTCGCCGGTGCGCACCATTACTACAGCCACACCGCCAGATTTACCGTGGGTGATCCAGTTCTTTGAACCGTTTACGATATAATGATCTCCGTCCAATACAGCGGTGGTATTCATGCCCATGGCATCCGAGCCCGTGTTGGCTTCGGTCAATCCCCAAGCACCAAGCCATTCTGCAGTAGCCAGCTTGGGTAGCCATTTGTGTTTTTGTTCTTCGCTGCCAAAGGCCAAAATATGCCCGGTACACAACGAGTTATGCGCCGCTACGGACAACCCTATCGAGCCGCAAACTTTAGCTATTTCTGTTATTACGGTTACATATTCAAAATATCCAAAGCCTGAGCCGCCATATTCCTCGGGTACAAATACACTCATCATGCCCAGTTCGCCAAGTTTCTTAAAAAGCTCAGCAGGGAAATGCTGTGCCTCGTCCCATTCCATCACGTGCGGCTTGATATGTTTCTCGGCAAAATCCTTTGCCATCTGTCCCACCATTTGCTGGTTCTCAGAAACTGAAAAATCGTAGCCTGTAAAGGCGTCTGTTGTGTAATTGTCCATAGAATTTATAATCGCCGCAATTTAGCTAAAAATACTATGCATGCATAGTATTTTTGCATCTGATCCATATTTAATTTTCATTCACGAATAATCCTTACTAAATATACACTGTGTCAGGAAACTAAACAAGCTTCACAGGTAAGATAGATCGCAAATCCGTTGATCATGGATAAGTTATAATCCGGTTCATTTTCTTCATGGAATCCAGTGTAAGGTCATACCGTTTTAGTACCAAATATTTTGCAACTACGGTATCCCAGGGCGTTTTGCTCACCACGTTCACATCGAATATAAACACCTCTAACTTGCCGGATGGTATCTGTGCAAAAAGTTTATCCAGTGCTGGCTCCTTTTCTTCAAACCCACCTAACACGACCTGGGTTTGCCCGGCGCTAATAATTTCACTGGGAGTCCGGGTGCTGTTCTTTGGTAAATAGATAGAGTTATCAACCGAGGTATCGGGATAGGTGAGTTTATACTGAAAATAAAGGCGCCTGTTAGAGTTGTTTTTTATTGAAAATAAAACCGACCAGTGATCTCCCAATCCACATGAAGCTAAGAAACAAAGAAATACTAAAAAAAGCAGGAAGGTTTTGCAACTTGTAAATCTATTCTTCATCTTTTTAATTTATGCTGATAATAAAGCTAACGGCTATTTTAACCGGATACAAATTACAGACAGGCAATTAACAATATTTAACATTATTTGAGGTTTGATAATGAGTGCGTTAGTTGGTTTTATAAAATTCTCTCAAATGCTATTGCTATTAAATTTACTTTAGTGCCAAATATTGATTAATGGTCAAAACAGTACTTTCTTTTTTCTTATTACTTGCAGCGTTTTCCACCTTTGGCCAGAATAAATATAGCATAAGCGGAACTATTAAAGATGCCGCCACGGGCGAGCAACTGATAGGCGCTACCATAAGGATAAAAGAACTGCCTCAAAGCGGTACCATCACCAACAGCTATGGATTTTACTCCATTTACGCACCCGAGGGCGAATACACATTAATATTTACCTATACGGGCTACACAACCATAACGCAACAGATGTCCTTACATCAAAATACCGTTATCAATCTTCCCTTAAAAGGTGAAAGCGATTTAAAGGGGGTGGTGATCAGTGGAAATAAACCAAATAATGATAATATCGCCTCGCCGCAAATGGGGGTCGATAAGTTAAATATGGCGCAGATAAACCAGGTGCCGGTTCTGCTGGGCGAAAAGGATATTTTAAAAACCATTTCGCTGTTCCCCGGCGTAAAATCAGCCGGTGAAGGGAACACGGGGTTTTATGTACGCGGCGGCGGGGCCGATCAGAACCTGATCTTACTGGATGAGGCTACAGTATATAACGCCTCGCACTTTTTCGGTTTCTTTTCCACCTTTAATTCTGACGCGATAAAGGATGTCAGTTTATACAAAGGCGGGATGCCTGCTGAGTATGGCGGGCGCTTGTCTTCCGTGCTGGATATTAAAATGAATGAGGGCAATAACAAGGAATATACCGTAGAAGGTGGTTTGGGGCTCATCTCATCGCGCATTAAGGTGGAGGGGCCCATCGTGCAGGATAAGGGCTCGTTCATGATCAGCGCGCGGCGTACCTATATCGACCTGTTCCTGAAAGCCTCGTCCGACTCGACCATAAAAGGCAGCTCCATCTATTTTTACGATCTGAATGCCAAGGCCAATTATCACTTTGATGATAAAAATGCCATTTACCTGTCGGGGTATTTTGGCAAGGATGTTTTGGGCTTAAAAAACACTTTCGGCACCAACTGGGGCAATTCCACAGGCACTATTCGTTTTAACCATTTGTTCAACAACAGGCTATTTTCCAACACCTCGGTGGTATTCAGTAATTATAATTATGCGGTGCAGAGTTTTATCAGCAATGATGATTTTAAGGCGACCTCGCAGATCACCGATGTTAATCTAAAAGAGGACCTGGCCTATTCCATGGGCAATAACCACACCTTGAAGTTCGGGCTGAATATTTTGCACCATAATATTTCGCCGGGCGATATCACTACTTCCAAATCATCAAGTTTTAACAATATAAGCGTGGAGAAACGTTACGGCTATGAAAATGCCGCTTACGTGAGCGATGAGTGGAAACCAACAAATAACTTAACCTTACTTTACGGATTAAGGTTAAGCGGGCTGTTCCTGTTAGGCCCCGGCACTTTTAAAACTTACGATGCTAATGGCAATGTAACATCTTCCCAAACCTATGGCACCGGGCAGCTGGTAAAAACCTATATCAACCTGGAGCCCCGTTTTTCGGCAAGCTACGTCCTCAATGATCAAAACTCAGTCAAGTTCTCTTACAACCGCAACACCCAGAATATACATCTGCTGAGCAACTCTACCAGCACCACCCCTACTGATCTGTATGTGATGAGCAGCAATAACATCAAGCCCGAAATTTCAGACCAGGTTTCGACAGGCTGGTTTAAAAACTTCGACAATAATATTTATGAGTTCTCTGCCGAGGTCTATTATAAATGGCTGCAGAACCAGATCGACTATAAAGATGGCGCGCAACTACTGGTTAACCAGGATGTGGAATCACAACTCACCTATGGCACGGGCAGGGCTTACGGACTGGAATTATTCCTGAAAAAAAAATATGGGCGTTTTAACGGCTGGATAGGTTATACCCTATCGCGTACAGAACGAAAGTTTGATGCGATCAACAACGATAACTACTATCCCGCCACGCAGGATCGCACGCACGATATTTCGGTAGTAGGCATTTACCAGTTAAATAAACGCTGGACGTTTTCAAGCACTTTTATATATGGTACCGGCAACGCGGTTACCTATCCCACCGGCAAATACAATGTCGGCGGCTTAACTACGTTCTCTTATTCAGAACGTAATGGTTACCGGCTGCCATCATCAAACAGGCTGGATATCGGCGCCACGCTGGAGGGCAAGCCTCATAAGAAATATCATTCCAGCTGGACGTTCGGCATCTATAATGTTTATGCGCACCGCGATCCATACACCATCACTTTTCGCGACAGCAAAACAACGCCTAATACAACCGAAGCCGTGGAGACCAGTATTTTTGCAACCCGAATTCCATCCGTTACCTGGAACTTTAAATTTTAGAACATGAACATCGCCACGCTTAA
>JABDFM010000104.1 GCA_013286565.1 Bacteroidota bacterium | reverse complement strand
CTGCGAGCAGGGGAGAGGCCAACGGAAAGTTGAATGTTTGCCAGGTCAGTTTGAGTTGACTGGAAACCGAAGACGGATTTTGCCCCTTAGAAAGAAAGAACAGATAGATGGTGAGTAGCGAAATGATGGCCGGTAGAGCTATCCATAACCCGTTTTTGACAGGATTGCCCACAGACTTTTGAAGCATCGACAGCCGGAGCCAAAGGAAGAATAACCCTGCCGCATAAATCCACACCACCGATGATTTGCAAAAAAAACCGATCCATCCAGCAAATAGTACAAAAAGGAATAAAACTATTCCGGATTTTTTAACGGCGATACAGCCATAAAGGAACAAGCCTGAAAAAGCGAACAGCAGCACTTCGCCGCCATTGTAGAAAATATAGTTGAGTGCATAAAATTGCTGGCAGGCAATAAAAACTATACTGAGCGACGAGATCATCGTGCTAAAGCCTATTTTCTTAAAAAAATAATAAAAGCTGGTTAAACCGGTTAACTGGCACAAGGTGATGGTTACTGCCGACGCCTGCCCGGCATTTAATGCCCAAAATACCATTGATCGTTGCATTAAGTCGGTATTGAGGCAAAAATTCAACAATATCCAGTATATCGTTATTGATGGCGGTTCAACCGATAATACCGTTCAAATAATAAACCGGTACAGGGATAAAATTGATCTGGTTGTATCAGAACCCGATAATGGAATATATGATGCCATGAATAAAGGCATTGCCCTGGCTACAGGTGATATTATTGGCACGTTAAATGCGGATGACTTCTATGCAGATGACAACGTTTTGAGCGCTGTAGCAGAGGCATTTATAGAACCCAAAACTAATATTCTGTATGGCGACCTGGACTACATAGATCCAAACGAAAAGATTATTCGTAAATGGCGTTCGGGAAAGTACAAAAGCGGTATGTTTAACTGGGGTTGGATGCCACCACATCCTACCTTTTATTGCAGACGAAAGTTATTTGAAATATTAGGAGTGTACAGCCTTGATTATGGAAGCGCAGCTGATTATGAGCTGATGCTGAGGTTTATACATTCCAATAAAGCAAACGTGATTTATTTGAATAAAGTGATGGTGAAGATGAATATTGGCGGAGTAAGCAACAAAAGTTTAAGTAATCGCGTAAAAGCATTGCGTTTTGATTTGAAAGCAATGCACAACCATGGTATTTTGTTTCCGGTCATCACCATATTACTTAAGCCTATTCGTAAAATAATGCAATTTATTTAACAATTATGAAAACTTTAGTAACTTGGGCACCTGATTATAGGTATAACTGATTACTTACAATTAATTATATTCCATGACAGAACTATTACTCTCTTACCATTTAGTATATTACCTTATAATAGTAGCATTCTCAGTTTCGATAACACTACTCGCTATTCCTTCAATTCTCCACGTAGCACGTGCAAGGCATTTATACGACGATCTGGGGCATTTCAGAAAGCAGCATGATCATGGGATCCCGCGTTTAGGCGGTGTAGCCATTTTTGTAAGCTTTACTATTACTTCCTTGTTATTTAGCATGACAGATAAGTCATTGCCTATCAATTACTTGCTTACAGCTTGTATCATTTTATTTGCAATGGGCTTAAAGGACGATCTTTCCGGAGTAAATTCACGCACCAAATTCGTCATACAATTTATAGTAGCATCTATTCTTACATTGTTTGGCAATATCCGTTTGAGCAGTATGTATGGTGTGTTCGGTATATATGATTTGCCTTACTGGCCAAGCATCGCATTATCTGTTCTAACTATTATATTAATAGTTAACGCCTTTAATTTGATTGATGGTATTGACGGATTGGCTGCCACTACAGGTATTGTAGTAAATGGCTGCTTTGCCGCATTGTTTATGTACATGCACCACTACCAACTGGCAGCGGTTTCCCTGGCTATGGTTGGCGCCATATTCGGATTTTTGAAATTTAACCTTACGCCTGCCAAAATATTTATGGGCGATACGGGTTCCATGCTTATCGGTTTAATATCCGTAGTAATGGCCATTAAATTTATTGAATTAAATAAATTCACTAATATAAAAGAACCCGAAATTTTCTCGGCGCCTGCCTTAGCAGTAGCCATTTTGATAGGCCCTATATTTGATACGGTAAGAGTTTTTATTCTGCGTATATCAAGCGGGTTGTCCCCTTTTGCTGCCGATCGTAACCACATCCACCACCGTATGTTAAAGCTTGGTTTTAATCATTTGCAAACTACTTTGATATTGACTGGCTTAAATATACTTTGTATAGGTACGGTAATATGCTTCAGGGCTTATGGCAACACCATTTTGCTTGGATTGATCTTATTAGTTTGCCTGTTATTTAACTGGACAATCACTTTCTTTATCCGTTCAAAAGAGCGCGAAGGTTTGGCTGTGAAGAACTTATTCATCTAATTCAGTAAATCCCCCAAAGAAATTACATCGTCATTACTTTGTCCCGTATAAGGGAATAACTGTGTATTTCTAATTGTGTAACTTTGCACTATATTTTATTTTAGTGCTATGAGGATTGCAATAAATGGATTCGGGCGTATCGGGAGAGTTTTTTTAAGGAATGTAGTTTCTAATCCCGACATACAGGTAGTTGCTATCAATGACCTGACTGACAGCGAAACACTCGCTCATTTATTTAAATACGACTCTGTTCACCGCACATTTAAAGGGAGCGTTGATTTTGATGCCGGGCATTTATATATCAATCGCCACCAAATAAAAGTATTAGCCGAAAAAGATCCTTCAAAGTTACCCTGGAAAGAACTTGATATTGACCTGGTCATCGAAGCGACCGGGAAATTTACTTCGGAAAAAGACGCCGGTCAACACCTGACAGCAGGGGCCAAACAAGTAATTATTTCGGCCCCATCCACTGATAAAAGCATACCTACTATAGTAATTGGTGTCAATGATCATTTGATCGATCTGCATGCGCCTATATTGTCCAACGCATCATGCACCACCAACAATGTGGCCACCATGGTAAAAGTACTGGATGATAATTGGGGTATTATTGATGGGTATATCACTACCGTGCACTCCATGACCAGCGACCAAAACCTGCATGACGCGCCTCATAAGGACCTGCGCAGGGCAAGGGCGGCATCGGCTTCCATCATTCCCACTACTACTGGGGCTGCTAAGGCTATCACCAATATCTTCCCTCATTTGAGCGGGAAATTGGGTGGTGCCGGTATCCGTGTGCCTGTACTGAACGGCTCGCTTACCGATTTTACCTGCAGCTTAAAAAAGACTGCCACGGTCGAAGCGATCAACCTGGCATTTAAACATGCTGCCGATGGGCCGATGAAAAATGTATTGGAATACACCGAAGACCCTATTGTTTCAACCGATATACTGGATAACCCGCATAGCTGTATTTTCGACTCAAAGTTTACCTCGGTAGTTGGCGGATTGGTAAAAATAGTTGGCTGGTATGATAACGAAATGGGTTACTCAAGCCGTTTGGCCGACCTGGTTGCAAAAATAAATGTACTAAAGCATGATCAGGTTTATTCAGGCTGATGAGGTATTAGCCATCCGCAATGAAGTATTGCGCGAGGGCAGGCTAACACTGGATGAATGCCGTTTCCAGACAGATCAGATAGAGGGTTCATTTCATCTCGGTTATTGTGATCAGGATGAATTAGTTTGTGTGGCATCTTTTCATCCACAGCAATATGGAGAGTATCAAGGTACCGGCTACCAGTTACGTGGTATGGCTACGTTGGAAAAGTACCGGGGTAAGGGCATAGGCAATCAATTGGTTAATTTTGCCATAGTTTACCTGCGCGGGCAAAAAGCAAATTATATATGGTGCAATGCCAGGAAGAAAGCCATCAAATTTTATCAAAATATTGGCTTCGAAATTATATCGGATGAATTTGAAGTGCCCGGCATCGGCCCGCATCACGTACTATATCTAAAGATTCAATAATTTAAGAAGTGTAGTAGTATAGCTTTTACCTTTCGCCTTTCAGCTTTCACCTTTTTTAAAACACCTTTTTCATTTTTGCGTTCTGAATTTAGAATTAATTGCTGAATTTGGCAGCCCGTATAATTCTGACCACTAAACGATATGAAAACAGTAGATCAAATAAATTTTTTAGGAAAAAAAGCCCTTATCAGGGTTGATTTTAACGTGCCTCTTGATAAAGATTACAATATAACCGATGATAACCGCATGACGGCGGCTTTACCAACCATCAAAAAAATACTGAATGATGGCGGTGAAGTGATCCTGATGTCGCACCTGGGCAGGCCCAAAGGTGGTCCGGAGGAAAAATATTCCTTAAAACATTTGATCCCTCATTTGTCAGATCTGTTGGGTCAGCAGGTGGAATTTGCTGATGATTGCATTGGTCCCGAGGCCGTTGAAAAAGCAAAAGACCTGGAAAAAGGTGAAGTGTTGTTGTTGGAGAACCTGCGGTTTTACAAGGAAGAGGAGCAAGGTGATAAAGCCTTTGCTGAAAAATTAGCTGCCTTAGGCGATGTATATGTGAATGACGCTTTTGGCACGGCCCACCGCGCACATGCCTCAACAGCGGTGATCGCGCAGTTTTTCCCGGAAGCCAAATGTTTCGGCTACCTGATGGCGGGTGAATTGGCCAATGCCGAAAAAGTATTGAACGATGCCGCCAAGCCTTTTACCGCCATTATGGGTGGTGCTAAAGTATCTGATAAAATTGAACTGATAGAACGCCTGTTAGACAAGGTGGATAATCTGATCATCGGCGGTGGCATGGCTTATACATTTGCTAAAGCGCAGGGAGGCAGCATAGGTAAATCATTAGTTGAGGCTGATAAGCTCGACCTGGCCAATAGCCTGATCGCGAAAGCAAAAGCTAAAGGGGTGAACTTGTTATTACCAACTGATTCTATTGTTGCTGATAATTTCTCCAATGATGCCAACACAGACATCGCGCAAAATGACAGTATAAAAGACGGCTGGATGGGACTGGATATCGGCCCTGATTCGATCAAAGCATTTAGCAAAGTTGTAGAGGAATCAAAAACTATTTTATGGAATGGCCCGATGGGCGTGTTTGAAATGGAGAAATTTGAGCAAGGCACCAAAGCGATAGCTGAAGCAGTGGTTAAAGCGACAGAAAATGGCGCTTTCTCCTTAATCGGCGGTGGAGATTCTGCCGCTGCGGTAGCTAAATTTAATTTTACAAAAGATGTAAGCTATGTATCAACCGGCGGCGGCGCTTTGCTGGAATATATGGAAGGTAAAGAATTGCCTGGTGTAAAAGCCATAAATGATTAATACCTTTAGTAACGATTTTGTTAAGGCCCCTTAAATCGAGGGGTCTTTTTTGTTTTATTGCCTACTTTTAACTGATAACTCATCAATGATAAAAAAAATACTTTATACAGTAAGTGGGATTATGTTTTTTATAGACATACATGCTTATGCACAAAATGGTATCACAGCCGACCAAATTCTAAATATATACGTTGAGAAAATTGGCGGTGTGAAACGTTGGAGTAGTATTCGAACTACTAAATTCCGGGATATTGTTGAGTTGAAAAATGGGGATAGTATCGAGCTTGTAACAATTAAAGAATATCCTGATAAATATTACTTTAAAACCCGAACTACGGAAGGCGTATGGACTACAATTTATAATGGGGGTAAAGCTGTTAACATACACAACGGGAAAATTGATACTATACGTGATAAGGTGGAATTAGATAAATTAAAATTGCAGTCCTGTATTCTACCTGATATGGAGTATAAAAAATTAGGTTATAAATATGAATTCGTGGGTATTCAGAAATTTAACAATATTGATTATTATGAAATTGACTTCGAATCACCTAATGGTGCCAAGACAATAAACTTTTACGACAAAGAAAGCGGTTTATTACGAATGATTTATGTTCCGGGAGGAGGGAGGTCAATTTTTACGAATTACAAAGAACAGGAGGGTTGTATGTATCCTTATAAAATGCTGTATCAGCAACCTGATGGAATTATTCTTGATATAACAACTAAAGAGTTTT
>JABDFM010000103.1 GCA_013286565.1 Bacteroidota bacterium | reverse complement strand
AAACTGAAAGCTAAAGGCAGGGCCTCTTGGCTTTTACCAGCAAAAAAGCCGGAAAGTGTTGTAGCACCTCCGGCATATAGGCTGGGAGAATTCGAATGATATTTTGCTAACCATTGTTTAAACCCAAAACCAACCAAATGTATGGAAATTTCTACTATTTATCCGTTGCGGTATAACTACCGCCGGCTTAAAAAACTCTTATTGGTTATGAAACTAACCATTACCCTAATTATAGCAGGATGCCTGCACCTAAGCGCAGCCACTTTTGGCCAGAACATAACACTATCGGATAAGAACGCGAAGCTCGAAAAGGTTCTGAATCAGATTGAAAAACAAAGCGGTTACACCTTCTGGTATAACACCAGCGTGGTTAAAAAATCGCCTAAAATTTCACTCGATATAAAGAATTATACTATCGAGCAAACGCTCGAGGCCTGCTTCAAGGATATCCCGATAGCCTATACCATAGTTCAAAACACTATTGTATTAAAACCTATGGCGCCTGGCTCGGCAGCAGTTCAAATGCAACGTGCTGATCCTATTACGATAACAGGTAAGGTAACTGATGATCACAATTTATCATTACCAGGCGTTACTGTAAGGATAAAAGGAACACAAACAGTAACTGTAACCAATACTAACGGGCTTTTTAAAATAAACGTCCCGGATAAAAATGCCGTTCTTGTATTTACGTATGTAGGGTATACCCCAAAAGAAGTGATTGTTGGCGATAATACCACCTTTACAATTAGCCTTGTACCGGCCGCAAATGGTTTAAGTGAAGTTACAGTAACCTCTTATGGCATTCAAAAGAAAACCAACGATCTGGGTTACGCAACAACTACGGTTAAAGGCGATGAGCTTGACCGTACCAACACAGCTAACCCCATTACCGCTTTAGAAGGTAAAGTTGCCGGGGTAATGATCACAACTCCCGGAACATCGGGAATACAAACATCACCTTTTATACAAATAAGGGGCGCTAATGCCATAGGGGGTAATAACCAACCCATTTTTGTTATTGATGGCAATATCATACAAAATACGCTTACATCACCTGACGGCGCTGACTATGGTTCACAATTAAATAGTCTTAACCCTGATGATTATGAGTCGTTGACTGTACTGAAAGGTGCCGCAGCTACCGCGTTATATGGCTCGCGCGGTATCAATGGTGCTGTGGTGATCACTACCAAAAGCGGAAAACTAAGGACAGGCCTGGGTGTTGAATTCAATAGTACTTACCAGGCAACCGATGTTTACGCGCCTTTTATGGCACTCCAAAACACCTATGGTATGGGTGGATACTTCAGGGAGGGTTCCTTTGCACCTGATGGCACACAGACATTGACTATAGGCAACTGGGGACCTGCCTATGATGGCACATTACACCCTGCCGCAGATAATCCAGCTAAATTAGTGCCATATGTGGCCCAGCCTAATAACTGGAAAACCTTTTATCAAAGCCCTAACTATTTTAACAATAACATTGTCCTAAGCGGTGGATCAGATAACTCTACCTATAGGCTTTCCTATTCTAATACTAATTTAAATGGCCTGCTGCCTAAAAATGGCGAGAAAAGAAATGCCTTTGATTTAAAATATACCGGTAAAATAAATAATGTGTTTTCAACCGAGTTGGGTGTCAACTATGCTAACACTGTTATTAACAATGCTTACGATCAAAGCAGATATGCCTACAGTGGCGGTCAAAACCTTGGTTTTGATGTTTACTATGTACCCCGAAATTTCAACTTTGCAAACTTTCATTCATTTTACCGAAATGCGGATAATTCAGAAAAGTCAGATAATTTTAATGGCTGGATAGATAACGCCTTTAATAATATCGACAATAACAATACTGCAGACCACGAAAACTCAGTATTGGCATATTTGCTGGTAAAAGCACAGGTAAGGCCATGGTTGGATTTTTCAGCACAGGGTAACGTAAACTACTATTCCAATTATACAGTAATAGAAAACTACGGAGATCAGGCAGGTAACCAGGGCGGCGAATATGGCATAAGCGGTGCAGCTAATACCAATTACAACTTGCTGTTGATGGGCCATGCGACTAAAAAGTTCCTGAAAGGTGACCTCAATGCTGATTTCAGGTTATTAAATGAATATTATGGCAACAGGTTAAGTCAAACTTATTTTGCACATACTGATGGCGGTTTGCTGATACCCAATCAGTTCTCGATAACTAACTCTGTAAATAGCTTGAAGTACACTGTTGATCCTAACACTGGCCTTCCAAATGGTGATGTCGGTTATTACACTCTACCACAAAATCAATTTACTATTGGTAGCGGCGCTGTTATTAACCTTAACTATAAGCAATTCCTAAACCTGGAATTAACCGCACGTAACGACTGGTTATCAACACTTACCTATCCTACCAGCGTTGTGGGCGGAGCTAATAATTATTCGGTTTTTTATCCTTCAGCAAACGCTTCATGGTCATTCTATGATGAGTTTAAAGATAAAATGCCATCATGGCTGTCATCAGGCAGGTTAAGGGCCTCTTTTGCCGAAACAGGAAATGCAGGGATAGCTGGTCCGTATTCAACCAGCAACGGTTATATAGGGAGTTCGGTACTTGATCAGAATGGCAATAATGTAGGAACAGCTACTGTATTTAATGGAACCGTACGGCCTAATACAGATCTGAAGCCGCAAATAAAACACGAAATAGAACTGGGTACCAATGTTTCTTTCTTTAGGAACCTGATCACACTTGATATGGATGTGTATAAAAGCAATACTTACAACCAGCTTTTACAAGTGCCAGGGGTACCTGAAACCGGGTCTCTACAGGATTACATTAACGCCGGTAACATACAAAATAAAGGGATAGAAATAGCGCTTGATATTAACCCCATCAATCATAACAATTCAAAAGATTGGGACCTTGATTTCAATTTAAACCTGGCCCATAATGAAAGTAAGGTTATCGAGCTTGCCCCCGGTATAGATCAAACAGGATGGCAAATGACAGGGAACTATGAAGGTGCCGAGGTTTGGGCCTATAAAGGCGGCCCGTTAGGTGTACTTGCGGTTAATCAAGGTTCTGGCTACAGCCCTACCGGTGGAGGTTCAACAGCTTTTCAGTTAGATCCTAAAACAGGTTATCCGATCATTATGAATCAACCGCGTTCTACAGGTACTGGATTTAGTTTTGCAAATTATTCGTATGCTTATCAGTCAGTTACTGCAGCAAACCCACGTGTAAATATGGGTAAGGTTGAACCAAACCTTACTGGTGGCTTCTCAACAACTTTACGATACAAAAGCTTCAGTCTCTTTACCCAGATAGATGCCCGTTTTGGCGGATTGGTTTATTCAGAATCATACGCTTACGCTATGGGACAGGGTTCGCCTGCGGCAGCGCTTCAGTTTAGGGATGCGGCGCATGGTGGCGTAGCCCGGACTGACTCATACACAGGCAAAACCGTATATGATGGCGCTATACCAAATGCGGTGTTTGCGGCTGGCCAAACAAGTATGCTCAAACCTGGTGTTAACATTGGTGGTATGACTTTCAAACAAGCTTACGATGCCGGTTTGGTAGAATCATGGTACGCACCTGCTTATTATGACGGCGGCCCGGGCTTCAATGGTACCTATGATTGGGAAAATGGCATCAACTATAACGGGGCCATAGCTACCGATACCTGGATAATGCTGCGTGAGATCACCCTTGGTTATAATGTACCAACCTTACTTTTAAGGAACATACCTGCGGTTAAAAGCGCCAGGATAAGCCTTACAGCACGTAACATAGGCTATTTATATAACAAATTACCTGTTGGCCAAAACCCCGCATCGTTACAAAGTAATGATCCGTTCAATCCGTATATAACCGGTGGCGTGCCTTACGAGCGTACTTATGCAGTTTCATTAAGTGTCAGGTTCTAAACTTTAATTTAAAAAGAGATGAAAAAATTAAATAAATTGATAATCGGGCTTTTAATGCTTTCTGTTATAGCCCAATCCTGTAAAAAGAGTTTTATTGCGACCAATACCAGTCCTAATAAGTTGAGTAATACGTTGCCGCAATATCTTTTTGCGGGCGCAACAGCTGATCTTAACAGCAGCAGGAGCCAGATTGAAGCCCGCTACAGGTTCATGATCTTCATGCAATACATTGTTCCCAGCGGCTCAAACGCCCTGTTGGGTGGTAATTTTGACAACCCCTCAACAACTACGGGGACAGACGCGCAGGTTAGTTATTATAATGATTACTATAGCGGCGTAGGGTTAGGTATGAACCGTATAATCGCTCAAATTGACGCGATGCCGGCTGCGCAAAAAGCAACCTATGCAGACATCAGATCTATTTGTGAGGTTTTGGACACTTATGCTGCGTGGCGCACAGTTGATATATTTGGGGCAATGCCTTATACACAGGCTTTCAACCCTACGCAATATCCGCTGCCGGCCTATGATTATGATTATACCTTATACAAAACATTTGATGCCAAACTTAAAAGTGCAGCAACTGAATTACAAAGCCAGGCAAAAAACCAGGTTAACCTGGGTGTACAGGATTTCTTTTACGGTGGCGATACCCCAAGCTGGCTCGCTTTCGCTAATACGCTGCGGATAAAAATTGCCCAGCGCTATGAAAAAAGGGATGCGGCTAACCTTGCCGCTGTACTGGTTGATATAAAGAGCAATTTTTCCGGCACTCTGATTTCAAGTAATGCCCAAAATTTTGGTATCCATAATTCAAAGACCGATAATGACGACACAGACGACATCGATGGGATCTTAAATATCTATGATGCGAGCTATGCCTTTGTTGAGTTTTTGAAATCAACCAATGATCCTCGCCTGCCTATGCTGGTAAGGCAAAATGACATGGGTAAAAACTCTGCAATATTTAAGACCGTTTTAGCAGGCAATGACCCACAAGCCCTGACATTTATCGGGCAAGATACTATCCAACCCTACAAAGGCCGTTATTATGGCAAACATGCTTTTCCGGCTTCAGAAAATGATCCGGCGTATGGCCTTACAGGCGGCAACAGGTTTATTACTTTTAATGTTGGTTCAGGTACACAGGCATTAGATTACCTATCGGTTGTACAGGGGTGTTATTTTGTAAAAGGTGGTGGTTTTGTTGGCAATATTAATTCCGGTGTAGAAGGACCACACCTTCACACGGATGAGGTGTGGAATACTGGTTTTGATCCATCAACCGTAAAAATGCAACAGATGTGGACAACTTATGGCGAAACCTGCTTTATGATGGCCGAAATAGCCAACGGGAACGGTGGTACGGCCCTGGGTAAGTCGGCAGCAGCATGGTATAATGCTGGTGTACAGGCATCGTTTGATCAATATTCCGCTCAAGCTACGGCTTATGGTATACCCGCCGATTTAATTCCGGCAAGTTTGGGTGATTATTTGACCAGGTATCCTTATGATGGTACGCTGCAACGCATATACTCACAAGCCTGGGTGCATTACATGGTGCAGCCCGAAGATGCTTACGCCTTATGGAAACGTACCGGCTATCCTCAATTGGTTAACTACAGGGCAGGCCAGCCTACTACGGCAGGCAATATTGGTGATGGTACCGGTACTGCTTACATAGAAAATATTTGGGATGGCACACAAAATTTATTGATCCCGCGTAGAATGGCATTTCAAATATCCACTGGAGGATCAGGTCCGGGATCGGGGGCAACACTTAACAGCACCAATTTCTTCAACGCAATTACTGCGATGCAGACTAAGGATGCCAGCTACGGTGCCAGTGGCACTGATACCAAAGGCAGGATCTGGTGGGACCAATAATAATTTTTTAATTTACCTATGAATAACAAGCCTCCCGATTAATCGGGGGGCTTGTTACTTTTAAGAACCAAAGAGTTTACTTTATACTATCAAACGTTTGCGTTGACTATGGGGCACATCCTTGTCGGCCACGCCACTGTTTTTGTTTAATTTGTTGATCAATTCTACATAACAAATAAGCTATACTATGCATAATTATATTGTTTCAGAAAGTTGGGGAAAGATCAACGATCAGGAAATTCATTTATACCGGTTACGTAATGCCAATAACGTTACTATCACCCTTACCAATTTTGGCGCATCCATACAATCTATCATCGTACCAGATAAAAACGGGGATTTTGATGAT
>JABDFM010000102.1 GCA_013286565.1 Bacteroidota bacterium | reverse complement strand
CGACCGCGCCGCCGGAGCCATCAAATCAGGTGGTACTACCCGCAGGGCTGCCAAAATGGTTTGCCTTGATTTGGATCACCCGGAAATTGAAGGTTTTGTAAACTGGAAAGTTGAAGAAGAGAAAAAAGTGGCCGCATTGATCGCTGCAGGTTATTCGTCAGATTATGAAGGCGAAGCTTACCGCACAGTATCAGGTCAAAATTCAAATAACTCCGTACGTATCCCGAATGAATTTTTCCATGCCTTAAAAGCAGGAAAAGATTGGGATCTGAAAGGCCGTATGAACGGCAAGACCGTAAAATCAATATCCTCACAAAAATTATGGGATGATATCGCTTTTGCAGCCTGGGCTTGCGCCGATCCTGGTGTACAATACGATAGCACCATCAACGAGTGGCATACCTGCCCCGAAGGTGGCCGTATCAATGCCTCAAATCCATGTTCAGAATATATGTTCCTGGATAATACAGCTTGTAACCTGGCTTCCATCAACCTGGCGCATTTCTTCGATCCAAAAACACGCATTTTTGACGTAAAAGGTTTTGAACACGCCTGCCGTGTATGGACCATCGTATTAGAAATATCAGTACTGATGGCGCAGTTCCCGTCAAAAGAAGTTGCACAGCTATCTTATGACTACCGCACATTGGGTTTAGGCTACGCCAACTTAGGTTCGGCTTTAATGGTGAACGGTATCCCTTATGATAGCGACAAAGCCCGCGCTATTGGCGGTGCAATTACTGCTATCATGACCGGTACTGCTTATGCTACCTCGGCCGAGATCGCCCGCGAGTTAGGGCCTTTCAGCAGGTACGAAGAAAATAAGAAACACATGCTGCGTGTAATGCGCAATCACCGCTATGCGGCATATAATTCAACTGAAAATTACGAGGCTTTGGAGATCCACCCTCCGGGCATCGATCAAAAATATTGTCCTGATTACCTGTTATCAGCAGCATGCAATGCATGGGACAAGGCTGTTGAAATGGGTGAGCAATATGGCTACCGCAACGCGCAAACCACCGTTATAGCGCCAACCGGCACTATAGGTTTGGTAATGGATTGCGACACTACCGGTATCGAGCCTGATTTTGCTTTGGTTAAATTCAAAAAATTATCAGGCGGCGGTTACTTTAAGATCATTAACCAGGCTGTACCAGAAGCATTATCAAATTTAGGCTATAAGGAACACCAGGTTACCGCCATTGTTAACTATGCAAAAGGTTCTGCGAGTTTAAAAGGATCGCCGCATATCAATGTGGATACCCTGAAAGCTAAAGGCTTTACCAATGATGAGCTGGAAAAACTGGATAAAGGTTTGGTTTCCGCATTCGAGATCAGCTTTGCATTCAATATCTGGTCATTAGGCGAAGAATGTTTGAAACGATTGGGCATCACTGCCGAACAATATAATGCACCAGACTTTAATGTGCTGCGCACTTTAGGTTTCACCAGAAAACAAATTGCAGAGGCTAACGAATACATCTGCGGTACAATGACCCTTGAGGGAGCGCCACATTTAAAACCAGAGCACTACCCGATATTTGATTGCGCCAATAAATGCGGCGCCAAAGGCGAGCGTTATATCCACGCGCATGGCCACATCAAAATGATGGCAGCAGCACAGCCATTCCTTTCAGGCGCGATATCAAAAACTATCAACCTGCCAAATGAGGCCAAAGTGGAAGAAATAAAAGATTGCTACGACCTGTCATGGAGCCTGGGCTTAAAAGCCAATGCGCTTTACCGTGATGGCTGCAAACTTTCTCAGCCATTATCAACCAAATCTGATAAGAAAGAGGAAGCTGAAGATAAACTGGAAACAGTTGAAGAAGTATTAGGCGAAGCCGCTAATGTAAGGTTGAGCGATCTGACCCCTGAGCAGGTATTGGAAGCAGCCATGGCGATCATGGAGAAATCAAAGGATACCAACTTTATGCGCCAACTATCACGTGTGGTACAAAAGAAAAGCTTGCCATACAAACGCCGCGGCTATACCCAAAAAGCCAGCATTGACGGGCAAACCGTATTTGTACGCACTGGTGAATATGAGGACGGAACATTGGGCGAGATATTTGTGGATATGCACAAAGAAGGCGCTACTTTCCGCTCACTGATGAACTGCTTTGCGATAGCGATCTCTGTTGGCTTGCAATATGGCGTTCCGCTTGAAGAATACGTGGAGAAATTTACTTTCACCCGTTTTGAACCGGCAGGTATGGTTGTTGGTCATGCCAATATCAAGAGCTCAACCTCCATTATCGATTACATTTTCAGAATGCTGGGTTACGAATACCTTGACCGTACCGACCTGGTGCATGTGATCACCGAGCAAAGAGGCGTTGTGGGTAACCCACAAATGGGCGATGAGGATATGAACCCCGATACCAGCAATGTTTACGAACCGGCTAAAACAGCAACAGCTGATGGCGGCAGTAAAAAATACCAAAGTGTTGACCTAAGCATGGGCGTACAAAGCGACGCGCCATCATGTAATGTATGCGGTCATACTACCATACGCTCGGGCACTTGCTACAAGTGTTTGAATTGCGGTAACTCGATGGGTTGCTCTTAATGAGGTGGGAAGAAAGGTGACATCGCCTATATAAACTATCATAAATTGGCTTTATGTTCAGTTTTATAATGTTAATATGTGTGAAGCCCTGCCGTTAGGCGGGGCTTTTTTAATTGTTGCAAATTGAAGCCAGAGTAAATATTTATTTTAATACCTTAGTGCCAGTAACCGAAATTAACCAAAAAACCAAACTATTAAGACCATGAAAAAACTAAGCTTATTGTTTACCTTAATGGTAACAGTTTTCACTTGCGCATCAGTACGAGCCCAGGTGAACAGCGCCCAGATGCTTGCCGACTGGCAGCGTGCTAAAACCTATACCAAAGCATACCTGGATGCCATGCCTGATGATGGCTACAGCTTTAAACCTACGCCGGAAATGCGCACATTTGCTGCCCAGATGCTGCACCTTACCGATGGCAATTATGGATTAGTTGGTGCAGCAACAGGTAAGGCAAACCCGCTTGGAAAAGTATCTGCCGAAAAAACAATTCCGCAAACTAAGGAAGCTACCACAAAGGCAGTGATGGACAGCTATGATTACGTGATCAGCGCTATACAAGGGATGACTGACGCCCAATTGCAAGAAACCATGAAATTTGCAGGGAAGGACCTAACCAAAGCCACCATTATAGGCAAAGGATTTGAGCACCAAACGCATCACCGTGGGCAATGCGTTGTTTACCTGCGCCTAAAAGGGGTAACACCACCGCAGGAAATGCTGTTTTAGATAAGATATTTGATTGTCTATACAGAGGGAATTGTTTCAAAAACAGTTCCCTTTTTTGTTGTAATTATGATTTATCCGCTTCAATATTAGGGGCCGGAATATTTATTGGCTAAAATATATTCCGGCTATAAGTGATTTAATTGCTGCTTAAAGCGTACCTTTCGTAAAATCGATAATATATTCTACAAAGGCCTGCTTCCTTTTTATTGCAGTGACCCTTTTAAACCTTCTAAACAGCTTGCATAAAAACCCGGTTTGTGGATCAATGGACAATAAGGCCCATCACATTCGTTTTAAAAGCACCCTGATAATTTCAAGAAATAAATTTTAAATAATAAGATCATGAGCAAAGACAGACAAACGGTAAAGGAAAAAAAGAAACCCGCTAACCCGCTTGGCAAAAAGGCCCCATCTGATTACCAGAGTGGAAAATCGTCCAAATCAGATGCCTCTATGCCCATTAAAAAGAAATAGAAAATATGATAAATAAAACAGTAGAAGCCGAAGCAAGGGAATACGTGTATGACCTGAAGAATTGCGCCAGTGAATTTGGTTTTAACAATCAGGACGGTTGGCAATTCAGTTTGGTTACCGATGTGGAGAAGACAAAAATTGAGAAGGAATATTATCCTACTGTATCCGCCCACCCGGCACAGGAAATGCTATTTGAGTTTTTAAAGCTCGTTAAAGATAAATTAACCCTCCCGCTAAATAAGGAAGAATATGGCTTCGACGCCAATTCAGCAGTTCATAAAAATATCAGGCATTTAATTGCTTTTAATCCTAAGCTGCACCGTTAATTTGCCATTGGCTCATCAATGTCGGCAATAGAAGCTAAGCCATCGCGGAATACGTGTTGAGGCTCGTCAGTAAGTGGTGATTTCTTGGTAAATATTCCAAGGAAAACTACAAGTGAGCCTAAAAGCAACTGTGGTAAAAATACGCCGGTTGCATAGTAGCCATATAAAAAGGGCGATGTTGCTAAGATAAAGCCGCCAACCACATCCAGGAAGCAATGCATGGACACTGGGAATGCCTTCATGAAACCAAACTTATTTCTGCTGAAAATAGCCATGATCAGCTGCAACCATCCGAATATTAAAGGCAAGAAAAACGCGGCACCCCGGTCAAAGCCAAATAACCATGGCGAAGCCATCAAAGTTAAGGCGATCACGTAATTTATAAGTCCGAAAAACGAGGTTGAAATAAAAGGTTTCATCTTTAAATATATTAACGGCGCTAAATTAATGTTTATTCTTAATGTTTACAATTGTAAATAAAGCTTTAAAAGAAAAGAGCTGTACCGGCAGCGGTACAGCTCTTTATTGGACAAAATCGTACAGTAAATATATTATTGAACAGCTACTTTTTTAGTGAAAATTTTTGAAGCAATGAACGCGAATAATCCTAAGACCAAACCGCTTACCATTCCGGCCACAGGCCCGGTGAGCAGCATGGCTACTCTCGGGTGAGTAGGTAAAAAAGGATACTCCGCCGCCATTTTAACCATATTAGGATGGTGCGCGACATAGGAGCTGTAAAATGCAATATGCGTGCCGGTGATCCACACACAGTTAACCAGGCTTACCAAAAAGCCATGCAAAAAGTACTTTTCTGTACAAACTTTTGCAATAACGTAAGCACAGAAAACAAAAATTACCAGCCAGAACGCCGGTTCAAATTTTTCGGGGATCAAGGATATCGTGGCAAAGGCCATGATCAATCCAAAGGCTGATAATTGAATGATGAGTTTCCAGTTCATGATGAGTAGGTTTTTTTATATAAATATAAAAAAACATTCATAAACAACTAATTACTCTTTTTCGGCTTTGACGCGTCTTTGGTAGTGATCAATACCACGCCATTGGCCCCTTTGATGCCATAAAGCGCGATCAATGAATTATCACCGGGCTTTGGTCGCACCACCGAAATACTTTGAATGGTATTTGGGTTAATACCGTTGATGTTAGGGATTTCTTTACCATCAAGCAAGTATAATGGTGTCCCTACACCTTTAAAATTATTTAAGGTGTATTTTACCGAATCGGTGTTTGCATTGGTTTTGGAACCATATCCGATGTTGATCTTCTTAAGATTTACATCCCCGGTTTTTGGCGTGGTATCTTTTGCAGCTTTTGAGCTTTCGAGGGTAAAGCTTATAGGCATGGTAAATTGTACCCTAACAGGCTGTCCATTCTGATAACCTGGGTTCCATTTGGGGGATAATTTTAATACTCTTATAGATTCTTCTCCGGCACCATAACCAATATCCCTGAGTACATTAAGATCAGAAAGCGACCCGTCTTTTTCCACAATAAAAGTAATAAATACCTTGCCCTGGATATTGTTTTTAAGTGCAGCTTCGGGGTATTTTACATTTTGCCTTAAGAATTGGTAAAAAGCATCATATCCCCCCTTAAACCCCGGTTCCTTTTCAACAGCAGTAAAAACGCGCCCGTCAATTTTTTCATGCCCGGTATCTGTCGGCAATGCCATCACTACTTCTTTAGCCGTCCTGATCTTTCCCAAGCTCTTATCCTTGCCCTCCGGACTTAATTCGATAATGCGTTCGGTCAAATGTGGCAGCTTTGAAAAGAAATCGGTGCTTTTGCCAGTAAACAGTACTTTATTATTGAATAATAACTCGTTGCGGTTACTGCTGATAGTTGCAGAGGACAATATCAGCATTAAAATAAATAACGGCGCCGAAAGGCCATATTTTAACAACGCTGCATACCGTGAACGAGTTTTTTGAAGCATGATGATACGCCTCTTTAACAAACTGTGATTAAAAAACGGATTTACCAATTGATGCGCCGGGGTCTTGAATGTTTGGCTTAGCAATAGTAATGCATATTCAGTCTTGCCTGTGCCACCTTTTAAGGCCTGCCTGTC
>JABDFM010000101.1 GCA_013286565.1 Bacteroidota bacterium | reverse complement strand
CGCAGAGTAAGCGCCCATCCTGTAATGACAGTTCCCAAACCTGCCCCTGTGAGCCGGGGATCAGCTTAAAATCAAAAGACTGAAAAAGCCGTTTATCTTCTGGCACCCAATCGCTGTAAAAAAGGCCCTGGTTGGTGCCGAGGTATATTTTATTATCAAATATGATGCTGGAATAAACTGTACCAAAACTGGCCGTCTTATCAAAATAAAAATAAAGGGGCGAATTGATCTCGATACGATCGATGCCATTATCAAGGCCTGTCCACAGGTTTTGCTCGTTATCAATAAATAGACTTAAAACAGTGTTGTTCTGCAACCCGCTCGACTTGTTAATGCGCTGCACCACATTGCCCGCGGTATCTATAATGATCACCCCGTTAAGAATAGTGCCAAACGCAAAGTATTTGCCGGGTACTACAACGCCATTATTGAGCTGATAAGTTTTTAAAAAATCATTGGCCTGGTTGTTCCATGGTTTAATTTCTTTGTCATCGTAGATAAACAGGCCATTGCGGGCAGTACCGATCAGAAATTTATTGTGCCCAAAAGGCAATATGGATAACACACCGCTATTGCCCAATATATTGCTGCCCGCAACATATTCAAGCTTATTGTTTTTAAGTTCGAAAAGACCGGCGTTCACTTGCTCAACAAAATAGCGCTTACCGGTTTTGAAAAGGAATAAGAAAGGATTAGGCCCTTTTACCACACTTACTTTTCCATTCGAATAAATATAGATAGACCCGAAGGACTGAAAAATAACCTGGTTGTTATCTACATATATCTTCCATATCTCCTCGTTAAGCGGCTGATATTTTCGAGGAATAAGGCTGACGAGCGAATGATATTGCAACGTGCCTTTTTTATTGTTTTCCCAATAACCAAATTCGCCGAAACTGCCTGCGTATATTTTGCCTTTTCCATCGGCAGCTACTGAACGCACGATGAGCCCGTTGGGCATTGGATATGATTGCCAGTATTTGCCATCGAAAGTGAGCAGCCCCTCGGAATTGCCGAAATACATAATGCCGTGCTCATCCCTGGTTACCGACCAGTTTTGATTGCCCGATTGGTAGATGGCCTTGGTA
This sequence comes from Bacteroidota bacterium, assembly GCA_013286565.1. GTDB lineage: Bacteria > Bacteroidota > Bacteroidia > Sphingobacteriales > Sphingobacteriaceae > Mucilaginibacter. The sequence goes on along the minus strand of JABDFM010000101.1, from coordinate 5,362 downwards.
TAATTTTGGACATAAGGCACACCGATGCTTTTTATATCAGCAGCCATAGCATTGGATGCTATAAGCAGAATGAAAGATATAAAGATCAGAATGGACTTACGCATAGGTCATATTACAGTAGCGGAGACGCAAAATACGTTTTTTTGTCTGAACCTTGATTACACGGATTAAAGGATTACCAGGATTACATTTTGAAATAGAGACGCAAAGTATTGCGTCTCTGCAGTTATTCTGTAGGAATCTTTGATCTTTTAGCTGTATTCACCTGCTGTGGCACCTTTACATAGTATCCTGTACCATCATAAACCCGTTTACGCGGATGCGATTGGCAAGCATCGCTGCAGCAGCCTTCCATGGATGTGCCGCACTCGTCGCACTGTGTAAAATGCTCGTTGCATTCGGGGTTGGCGCAGTTGATCATCTTGTCGGTCACCTTGCCACAATTGTAGCAAGTGGAGATCACCACCGGGTTCACCTGGTTCACATCAACCGAAAGGCGGTTGTCAAATACATAGCATTTGCCTTCAAAATCTTGTCCGCCTGCTTCTTTGCCGTATTTAATAATACCACCATGCAGCTGGTAAACGTCGGTAAAGCCCTCATGCAAAAGCAAAGCCGAAGCTTTTTCGCATTTGATGCCACCTGTGCAGTAGGTTACTATTTTTTTATCCTTGAACTGGGCCAGGTCATTTATTTTAGAGGGAAAATCCCTGAAGTTCTCGATATCAAGCGTTAGCGCGTTTTTAAATTTGCCGAGGTTATGCTCGTAATTGGAACGCACATCCAGTATGATCACATCATCCCTGTCTTTCATCGCCAAAAACTCCTTTGGTTCTAAATGCTTCCCGGTTTGTTTTTGGGGGTTGATAATGTGTGGGTCGCGCAAGCCGGAATGCACGATCTCTGATTTGTAACGCACGTGCATTTTTACAAATGAGGGCTCGCTTACTTCATCAACCTTAAAGTCGATCCCTGCAAAACGGGGATCAGCATGTAAGGTATCCATATAGGTTTTACAGGATTCTTCAGCGCCAGAAACTGTGCCGTTAAGCCCTTCTTCGGCTACAATAATGCGGCCCACCAGGTTAAGCGATTTACAGAATTTTAAATGATCGGCAGCAAATTGCTCCGCATCCGCTATTGTTGAATAACAATAATAGAGTAGTGTATTGTACTTTGTCATAATGCATTGATACAGTTGCAAACTGCGTTTAATGAGATGCAAAGATATGATTTTAGTCCGAAAGTCGGAAAGACCGAAATCTCAGTTTGGATTTTTATTTGAAAGCATTCAATGTGCTATCGACACAAAAGTTTACAATTGAGTCGTTTTTGCTTTTTGTAAGAGATGTTTTGATTCTATGAGGGTACAATATTTTCAGCTTACCAATATAACAATTGCAAAAAGGATCTTTATATTTTTCAGATATTTTATCGAGCATGCCACTATTTATTATTTCGCTTCTAATCTTCTTTTCATAAGTCATATCCCAGGTGACATAAGAGTTGCTTATTGCATTATTTAATAAACCTAAACGGACTATTCTCGACAAATAACCGGCCATTGCAAGTGCCAAAACAGAGAGTATCCATATTAAAAATTTCGGTATTCTAGGTATGCGTTTTTGCGTTCCTGTATTTTTGACATTAGCAATTATAGATTGATACTTTGTATTTAGTTGCTCTAATTCTATATCAGAAAGACCTCGCTCTATTAGGATTTCCTTAATAATAGATATCGCTTCTGATTTATAATCATCTTGCGAATACGACAAAATATCTGTTAATTCAAGAGTTGTCTTTTTTCTAAGATTGTCTTTTATCTCTGACCTCTCAAAAGGTTGCATGTTTTTTTACTTTGGATTGTGATAAATAAAGTGGCTTTTTAGGTGACTTGAATGTAGGAATAAATTTTTGAAAATCAAACTAAATCCTGTCAATCCTCAAATCCCAAAAATCATGGTTCAGACACCTATTTTATCCCATAAAATATCCTAAACCCTTGCGTGTATTTGCGGTTGCCTTCAAAGGCGAAGCCATAATCTATGCGGAATATCAGGCGCTGCAGACCTACGTAAAACTCCTTATAGTTGCTGTTGTTTTTTTTCGGTAAGGTAGTTAATACCTATAATTTCGTCCAGCTTCAGTTTCCTCAGAAAAGAGATATCCTGAAATAAATACCCTGAGAAATTATGTTCGTAATGTGCTTCTAAAAAGGCTCCGTTAGTGCTGTAAGTATAGAAAGGCAGAAAATGGAAGCTACCAGGTGTTGGGTCGAACGTGGTACCCTGGTTGCCTAAAAAGTGGTTGTAATCCATAAAATACAAGCGGCTGTTATTGAAAAAATCGGCCACTGTAATTTTGAAAGATGAATACCCTATGATACCAATAGGCAAATGTTCGTGATATATCTCAACCGAGCCAAAATCATAATCCACATCTGATCCAAAAACGCCATTGATGCCCTTGCGGTAATTCACTTTAATTTGCGGGTAAGGCGATGGCAGATAAGTACGGCCTGAGGGGCGGTCGATATATTGCTGCTCAAAAGTAAAGATGGCCGATGCATAAAAAGTAAGCGCCTTGTTTTGCGGAAATAATAACGACCTGTCAGTTGCCGGTGCGTTGGGCATTAAAGGATTATTGGATGTCAGCATTTTATTCGGGAACGTACTGATGCTGTAAAACGAGGTGTTATAAAGCTGCGTACGATCAGCATAAGAAAGCTCCGTGTGCAGCAATACCCCGGTTGACAGGTTGTGTTCAAAACCAAACTCAGCAAATTCAGAGCCGTAATACTTAACAAAATTACGCTCGCTCAACAGGGTGCTCAAACTATTAAAATAAACCGAGCGGGTGCCCACATCACTCAGATCGAGGATATCCCTGCCGAAACCGCCGAAAAACTTACCCCGGTTAACCGGGTCGTAATTATAATCGGCATGCAAGTTGGCATACCACGTTTTGTCTGAATTGCCATAGCGCACATTGGGTGTGATGCTGAAAGAACTCAGGTCATTAAAATATCGCGACCAGGTAGCTTCCAGGTTGATACCCACCCCCTCAACGGTATTATAAAATAGCGTCTCCAAAAAAGGATAAACATACAATGAATCCCTATCGTGGTTAAAAGCCGCGTGATACCCAAATGGGATATAAGGCAAAATACTAAACTTGTTTTTATCCTCCCTCGAATTTATCTCATCCAGCGCTTTCCGCAGAGATGCTAATTCGTCTTTATTATTATAATCTAAATATTCCTGTTTGGTTAGAGGCACAGGGCGTGCATTTTGCCAGTAAAGGCCATTCCTGCTGGTTGCAAAAGTATCGGCCCGCATTATTTTACCATCAAAATATTTATCCGGGAAAACCGGGCTCAGGTTATAATTATTATAAATACCCAGGTAATACCCTTTGAATTTAAAGCCTACCACATTACCCCCAAAGCTATATTGCACAGATAAAGGCTCCCACACGCTATCCCTGATAGGCACATATTGCTGACTAACCTGCAGGGTATCTACCAGGTTGAGCGAATTGGCTTTACCGGTCAGCATCAGGTCGACGCCGTAGATGCGCCAATCGCCTTCAACAATATAAATATTACCCGTAAAAACCGGGCCATACGATTTTTTGGGTATCACCTGTATCTTATCAACGGTTAGCCCATCTTCAATTTTCGACCCAATTAAATCGTAGTTATAAAACTGCAGGGCATTATCCGCCACCGGCGAAATAAAGCTATGGCTGCTGAGGCCCGGCACTGTAAAAAGGTTATTGTAAAAATTTACGCTGAGATCTGATGCTTTATTATAGCTAAAAGAAGTGTTCCGCCCCGCCGACCTGGAGGCGATCATTTCCTCTTTAATTTTATTTGGCTGCTCAAAATTGTAATTGGATAACGATTCCGTTTGGTACAGTATCCCCTTACCGCTGCTATCCACATTAAGAGCCGAAGTAACGCTTTGCCCCATCAGCGATTTGGGCGCGCTTAATAGCTTCTGAACACCCTTGATATACACCACACACGAATAAGCGTTCACCTGTTTCAAATAATAAACCCGCCGGGCAATCACCTGTCGCATAATATTGATAGCCGAATCCGGCGCATCACCTTTGGCCCGTTTAAATTGTTGGTACTGGTAAGTTTCGTCTACCATTTGCACGTTGTGCACTGCATCCTGCCCGTCAATAGTTATTTTCTCGGTCTGTTCCTTGAATCCTGCGAAGCGGTAAACAATATTATACGTGCCCGGGCCTAATTTAAACTGGTAGTTGCCATTTTCATTGGCTGCGGTGCCATAAGTAGAATCTTTAATATAAACCGAAGTGAAAGCGATGGGCTTATTGTGTTCATCGGTAACCCTGCCTGTCAGCAGATACACTTGAGCAGATACCGGTAAATAAAGAATAGTAGTTATAAGCAGCAGTAAATATTTTCTCATAATGCAGATCGCCCTATATATAACATACGGGGCGGGAATTGTTTGTCAAAATAGGGATTTATGATGAAATAACAACTGTCGACTCACCCGGTCTTTGCTTCGCTCGACCACCCTCTCTTCGCTGCGCGGAAAGAGGGATTTTTTTTATTTTTTTTTTAACTCCCCCTCTTTGCAAAGCAGAGAGGGGGCTGGGGGGTGAGTAGACCGGGTGAGTCCAAATAAAAGAGGGGCACCATTTCTGATACCCCTCTTAAAACTTATTCACTAATTTTAAAAACCCCTTTATCGTGATCTTATTGATTGGAAGAACCGTCGCCATCTAAACCGACAACGGTATAAACCTTGTTGCCGTTGGTGTCTTTCGACTCCTGGTAATAGATACCATCTTGCGATACAAAATAAGTGATGCCATTTAATTTAACCTTGCGGCAATCGGCCGGCAATGTGGTTACTACATCACCTGGCCTGGGAACTACAGAAGCAACACCGGTTGCATTGGTATTTAACTGACCATCCTTACCTGCAATTTGGTACGCTATGGTACCGTCATCCTTGGTGATGGGTTGATAATAAACCCCATTTTTTTCGTAATACTGTTGCCCATCTATCACGATCGACTGTGCGCCTGAAGGCATGCTATTGATAGCTGCGCCAACAGGTGGCTCAACTACGGTATATTGACTGTTATCATACTGGTAATACAAACCATCGCTGTAATAGTATGGATAACCGCCCCAATAGAATGGATAATATCCGTAAGGTAAAAATCCAAAGCCTAAACCCAGGTAAGGGTAATACAAGCTGCCATAAAAGCCACCGTGATAAAAATACCCGCCGTGGTTTCCCCATCCATAATGTCCGTAGTTACCGCCATGTCCGTAAACACCACCGCCAACTGCACCTTGTACATAACCTCT
>JABDFM010000100.1 GCA_013286565.1 Bacteroidota bacterium | reverse complement strand
TATTATTTATTCCTGCCCGCATTTCCTTCGCGAAATGTACCAGTTGCAGGTGCCTTACGATATTTATGTCCACATCGCCGGTATCGACCTGATACGGGATCACGACGGTACATTTTATGTGCTGGAAGATAACCTGCGCACACCATCAGGCGTAAGTTATATGCTGGAGAACCGCGAAATAACCAAACGCCTTTTCCCTGACCTGATGCCGCAATGCGGTGTCCGCAGTGTGACTGAATATCCAACCATTCTATATAAAAACCTGCTGTCGCTTTCGCCGCGGCAAATCAGCAACCCGACGATCGTTTTGCTGAGTCCGGGTATATTCAATTCGGCTTATTTTGAGCATACCACATTAGCTCGCCTGATGGGGGTGGAACTGGTAGAAGGCCGCGACCTGGTAGTAAATAACCAAAAGGTTTATATGAAAACCACCACAGGTTTGCAACAGGTAGATGTGATCTACCGCCGGGTGGATGATGATTATTTGGACCCGCTGGTATTTAACCCATCAAGCATATTGGGTGTACCTGGAATTATGGGTGCTTACCGCAAAGGCAATGTGGCTATCGTAAACGCTATTGGTAACGGTGTGGCAGATGATAAGGCGGTATATGTGTACGTACCCGAAATGATAAAATATTATCTGAACGAGGAGCCGATACTAAAAAATGTGCCCACCTACCAGTTAGGTAATGTGGATGAACGGAAGCATGTTTTCGCCAATATCAATAACATGGTGGTCAAAAAAACCAACGGCAGCGGTGGGTATGGTATGCTGATGGGACACGCATCAACACAAGAAGAAATAGAGGATTACAAAAAGGAGATCATCAAAGATCCGCGTAATTTTATCGCACAGCCAACTATTAGTCTGTCGGCTGCGCCGTGTTATATACAGGGCGCGTTGCAACCGCGCCGTATCGATCTGAGGCCTTATGCTTTATGCGGGCCCGATGGTATAGAGATAGTTCCGGGAGGATTGACACGCGTAGCACTAAAAGAGGGTTCGCTTGTAGTGAACAGCTCGCAGGGCGGTGGAAGTAAGGATACGTGGGTGTTAGCATAAAAGAGGTGAAAGCAGAAAGGTAAAAGGTGACGATCAGGAATAAATCCGATATCGAACATCCGAATTCCGAAATAAAGAAATATGTTAAGTAGAGTAGCAGCAAGTTTATATTGGTTAAGCCGTTATGTGGAGCGCAGCGACGGTATTTTGCGGATGCTCAAAATTAACTACGCGTCATCGCAGGATACGGTGCAGGAGTTTACCTGGGAGCCGGTGGTCAGGATATTTTCGGGGCATGATGAGGAGACCGAAAAGCTGGGCAACAATAGCCGGGCGGTGATCCGATATATGGTTACCGGGAAGAATAATCCGAATTCCATCCTGAATATTATTACCCTGGCCCGTGAAAATGCCCGTGGCGTACAGGAGCACATTACCAAGGATCTTTGGCAATGCCTGAACGAATATTATCACACTATAAAAGATACTAAGTTAGATAACGCGCTGAAAAAGGATGACCCGATAAGTGTATTGGATATACTCATCAAACAGGTGATGCTCTATTACGGAACGGTGGAGATTACGATGGAACGCGGCGAGGGCCGTAGCTTTATGAATATCGGTAAATATTTGGAGCGGGGTATACAATCGGTGGATATTTTAGATACCAAATTTGGTTCGATAGATGATAACCCGGACTTATTAACCGATACTACCTATTGGAAACACTTATTGCTCTCTTTAGGCGGATACGAGCTCTATCTGAAAACCTACCGTGAAGGTTTCGAGGCTGAAAACGTATTAGAGCAAGTGGTGCTGAACAATGATTTTCCGCGCTCGGTGATCTATTCGGTAAACCATATCCAACGCTATTTTGAACGCCTAAAGCACGATAGCAATATTGATGATTACAGGCAACTATCTTTCTATATCGGCAGGCTGCAAAGTCATATCAAGTATAGCTCTGTTAAAAGTATAGAGGACGAGGGGTTGCATCAATTTTTAACGCATATCAGAAGCGAGCTTTTTGGTGTCGGTAACGCCCTCAATAACCATTATTTTGCAAACTCCTGATAATAACCCTATTGATATAGTTTACTATGCCAGAATTTAAAATACAGCACATTACCAAATACACCTATCCGGGCCCGGTGCGCGACAGCGCCAACCAGATCATCCTGTACCCTATTCAGGATGAATACCAGGATGTGGTAAAACACGAGATACACATTACCGGCGACCCGGTAATTGACACATACACCGATTATTACGGAAACCAGGTGGGCAGCTTTACTTATAGCGTGCCACATAATTCGATGATCATCAGTTCAAAATTATTGGTCAATACACATCCAAAACCTTTGCCCGGCAATGATATTTTCCCAGCACACCAATGGGATGATTTGAAACGCCTGCAATACATGGTCCCTTATATTGATTTTTTGAAACAGGAATATTTCGATGGTTTTTCTGAGCTGATGGAATTGGTGCAGGCCGAGAAATCAAAAGATGACACCCCTTACCAGGTAGCTTTGCGTTTTTGCCGTTATGTGTATGATAATTTTAAATACATCAAGGGGGTTACCACTGTTGAAACCACGTTGGATGAAATATGGAAGTTAAAGGCAGGCGTTTGCCAGGATTTCGCCCATATATTAACATTGATGCTACGCCTGGTGGGTATCCCAGCAAGGTATGTGAGCGGGTACATTTGTACTAACCGCAGCACGGCCATGCGTGGCGAAGGTGCGACCCATGCCTGGGCCGAAGCTTATATCCCTGATTACGGCTGGCTGGGTATCGATCCTACCAATAACTGCATTGCCAATGATACACACATCCGTCTGGCTGTTGGGCGCAATTTTTTGGATTGCTCACCGGTAAAAGGTGTATTTAAAGGCGCTTCGGAACATTTATTGGAAGTAGCTGTATCGGTTGGTGAAGATGATACAATGCTATCAACCCATCATGGGGAAACATCAGAAGTTATCGAATTTAAACCGGTAAACGAGGCCGCAAAAAACAGCTACCAACGCTACATGGAAATGATGCTCCAACAGCAACAGCAACAACAGCAGTAAATTAATTACGTTTTTTTAACAGTGGCTATCAATTCGTTTATTGTGGGTGCTTTTTCAAAAGCTTTTACCAGTTTGCCTTTGCGATTATATATAGCGATGTAAGGTGTAGTGGCCACCTGGTAATATTTCTGCACTACATAAGTATGCCCTTCGGTTCCCACAGTTATATTGGGGTACTTAGCCAGGTCAAAATCGCGATAAAAAACCTGTATAGCTTTCAGCATGGATGGTTCTATAAAAGTGACCATCACGATCTGGATATCGCCAAATTTTTTCATCTTCGGCTTCATCTCATACATCAGGTGCTGGCAATGGCTGCAATCGGGAGAAAAATAGATGATCATCACCGGCCTATTCTTTTTGAGGTTGGCCGGAGTAAACCAGGTGCTGTCATTTCTCAGAATATGAAAAGGAGGTATGTTAGTAATGTCCTGTTTATTGGGGGCTTGGTTAGGCGCCTGGGCATGTGTGCAGCCTGTAACAATGATCAGGCTAAAAAGTAAAAGTAGTTTCTTCATTCCGGTGATAAATGTAGTCATTGATAACTATATAGTAGTTGGGACAAGGATTGCTTAAATATTAGAATTGTCTTTTGAATCCAAAAGTTGATTTAGGTATTCTTCACCATGTTCGGTAATACTTAATACTCCATCGATATTTGCAGTAAATCCTTGTTTTTGGTAATCACGCACTTTTGCCACTACGCCATAATATGGTAAACCCTCGATATTTATCACTTTCCAAGAAATACCACCTGAACTTTTAAGGAAATCCAATATTTTAATCTCACCATCAGTCGTAAAGATAAATACCTTACACATCTCATCATCAATCGCAAAGCTAAAGGTTTCGAACATAATTAATGGCTTTAGCCAAAATTACTAAATATTTAAACAAAAAATGCCTTGTTCAGAAGCTTCACTTATCTTAAAATGGATTTGTCCCAACTGCTATATAGTTACCTAGTCATTTTACATTATTTAAGCTTCCAGCAGTTCCATTTGCCAGGCAATATGTTCTTCAGTTATGGGATATAATGCATTATTGCGGATAGTGTGATAAACCGACTCAAATAATTGCATATAATTACCTCTTCCCGATTCAACCAACTCTGTATTTTTTTGATTATCGAACCCCATGGTTACCAGCTTGCCTTCGCCACCGACAGGTTCTAATCCATATTCCGGAGCGGTCGGCAATACAGAAGCATCTAACTGTGCTTCCTGCACATCGCAACGATCTTTAATGTAACTACCCAATGTACCATGCACAACAAATGCGGGCAAGGGCTGCGCAATGAGCAGCCCGGAGGTTAAAAATACATTCAGCTGATGAGGATAGGACAAATGAAAGTTAAAGTAATCCGTTACTTCCGAGCCTTCCCGGTAGGTACCGATTGTTTTTCGGAACGACAGGGGCCTACCGAAAAGACTGATCGCCTGATCGATCAGATGCGGGCCGAGATCATACACCAATCCATTTGCAGCAGCGACTTTGGTTTCTTTAAATAATTTGGGACTAAGCGCAGGCTTATACCTGTCAAAACGCAAATGTACTTCGATCAGTTCGCCCAATCTGCCGCTTTCAATCACTTCCTTTACCGATAAAAAATCACTGTCCCAGCGGCGGTTCTGAAAAACCATTAAATGTCTGTTCACCCGCCTGGCTAAATCATAAAGTTCTTTTACCTCCTTAGAGTTTGCTGCAATGGGTTTTTCAACCAAAACATGTTTTCCGGCTTGTAACGCCCGTTTAGCCAGATCAAAGTGCGTGTTGTTTGGGGTATTGATGATAACGAACTCGATCTCTTTATCATTTAATAATTCATCAATAGAATTGTAACTGATAATGTTTGGATAGCGCATCGCAGCTTTTTTCTCATGGCGCTCTACCACTGCCGTTAACCCAAAGCCCGGATGAGCGTTTATAAAAGGCGCATGAAATACCCGACCGGACATTCCGTAGGCCATTAAAGCGGTTTTTATAGGTGTTTGCATAAGCCCCCTCTAAATCTCCCCCGGTAGGGGAGACTTTTATTTTTAGTTTTTTTTATAGCCCTTCCGCTAACCAGGGGAGAGGTTGGGTCAGTCTCCACATCCAAAATTATCCATTCCAATCGGCGAACCATCAGGCATGTTTATAGGTTCAGCTGGTTGAAATTTATCCGGGTTGTTTTCAAACTCTTTAATTTGCGACAGGCCAAACAGCAGGTTTGCTTTTTGATCGTTCCCGGCGGTTAAAGCGCTTTTACCCATCCATTTTTTCAACTCATCAATTTGCAGTAAAGTGATACCACGAACACTTTCCGGTGCTTTAGTATCGGCCGCTAAAGTGAGCAACTGCTTTAAGGTTAAATTGTTTACCAAACGCTGTAACTCTCCTTTATAGCCGGTTTGCTGTGGCGCTTTCCAGGTTTGGGCTATTAATTTACTTAATACGGGTTCAAGGCCGGGCTGTGCATTGTCCCTCGAATGGTATTCAACCAGTCGCGCTGCGCGTTGTGGCTGCAGCATAAATTCCAACGTATTGCTCGCCGCCGATTCAGCCGCCGACATCGGGTCAAAAGTTAAGCCGGTGCGCGATTTAAAAGTTTCCCTTGTGCGTGGATAGCCAATTGGGCGTGGCGGTATTTTTTCGATCAGCTTTTCGGGCAATGCCAGGGCATCTGGCGTGATGGTGCCCATCAACGCATTAAAGGCTTTCCATTGCTCGGCAGGGGGCACAAACCGGGTGATAGTTTGCCCATCGTTTTTTAGGGCGAAGGTATAATATAAGCCGCCCAGCATTTTTGAGGCCGCCTCTACCTGGTAACGGTGCAGCAGGTACATGGGTACCAACACTTCTTCAAGCGTAGCCATTGGCGCATCCTGCCTAATTGCTTTCTCTGAGAAATTGGTCAGTACATGCTTGCGAATATCCATCAGCCTGTTCAACTCATCAGCGGCATTAGTGCCAGCATCCCAAAGATGAGCCTGCGGATGGGCGCTCCCGGCCGGCCGGGCATCCTCATCCGAAATAAACAGAAAGCCCTCTTTTAAAGTTTCGTTGACAATGCCTTTTAAGGCTTCATCCTCATTGGTACCTGCCGGGAAATCCTGGTAGCCATACAGGATGGCCCGTTTATCCCATCCGCCTATTTCGGTGGTGTAGGCATTTGAAAGGTCTATCGTGCCGTCGGCATTTAATGCGATGGTGGGCGGTGGATAATCCATTACTGATGCCCTGTTGTTTACACTCGCGGTAAAATTATGCTGCAAACCAAGTGTATGGCCCACCTCATGCGCGGCCAGTTGATGCAGGCGTGCAATAGCTAATTTCATCATCTTATCGCTTACCGGTTTCCCATCTTCATAAGGCTGTACTAAACCTTCGGCAATCAAAAAGTCCTGCCTGTCGCGTAGCGAGCCCAACGAAACCTGGCCCTTGATGATCTCGCCGGTACGGGGATCGACAATAGATTCGC
>JABDFM010000099.1 GCA_013286565.1 Bacteroidota bacterium | reverse complement strand
CAGTTATCAGGCTCGCTTCTAATCCGGTCCAGCCTGTCGGCGGCTAGCCTGTTGGTTTCATATATTTCAAGCAAAAGTAAGAAATAGGACAATAGCAAAGGCCCAAAAACCAGGCCTAATATTCCGAAAAGCGGCAAGCCAATAAATACACCGATTACCGAAATGATCGGGTGCGTATTGCCTACACGTTTATTGATGATCACCCTCAATACATTATCCACGTTGCCGATAAATAATAAGCCATAAGCCAGCAGCAGCACCCCTTTTAGGGTATGGTCTGTAGCAAACAGGATGATAGCAGCGGGTATGCACATTGTTGGGGCACCCACTACTGGCAAAAACGATAAAAATGTGCCTATTACACCCCAGAATATCGGGTCGGGTAAGCCAAATAACCAGAAACCGTTAGCCAATAAAAAACCCTGGGTTACTGCAATTATTCCCTGCCCCAACACATTGCTGTAAGTAGAATTACGCAGCGCCTCGGCAAATTTTAGGGCATGTTGCTCGCGGAATGGCGCATATTTTAACAACCCGCTTTCAAATTCGCGGATCTGGGTAAGCATAAAGTACAGCAAAAAATACAACACCAGTAATGTCAAAATAATACTTGCCGCGCTGCCTATGATCGACGGAAAAAGCTCAGCAGCATAACTGCCCAATTTTTGCAGGGCGTTTTCGGCTAATTTGGGCTGATTTAAATGGATGCCCGCAAAAGTATCGATCTTTAAAACCCATTCCTGTATGGGAAGGTCGCTGCTTTTAATGCCCCCTATTTTGCTGATCACCATCAGGCTAAGCGTAAGAAAGGGGATTACGATAACTATTAGCGATGTGAAAATAATAAGCAGCGCTACAAGGGCTTTGTTCCATTTCTTTTTTTCAGTAAGATGAAGAAAAACTGGCCTGAAGATAGTGAAGAGTACAATAGCGCCTAATATCGAGCTGAACAAACCGCTTAGCGCATAAACTAAAAAACAGCCCAGCACGATAATGCTGACTAAGATAATATTGTTGCGCTGTTTATAGTTAAAGATCGACATGCGGTAAATTGCAATAAGTACTTGAATAAACAAAAAAGCGCCAAAAAGTTTTAGCGCTTATCTATTAAATCTATTTTGGGCGAATAGTTAATCCATATCGTTCAGCAACGTATTGATCCTTTCGCAGCTTGTGGCAATAGTTTCTACGTAGAATGCACTGTCAGAGCCCGCATCATCCGGTATTTCGTACTTCAGTTGTACAAGGGATAAATTAATGTTTGAAAGCTGGTTCCTGATATCATGCCGTATTCTGCGCAATTTATCCTCTTCCGGTTCTTTCAGTGTATCCATGTTATTTACCCAAATTAATCGCCTTCATTTTATTATAAAGCGTTTTGCGGTCGATATTCAATATCTCGGCTGCTTTTGTTTTATTAAAATTTACTTCCCGCAGCACTTTTAAAATGGTATCGTACTCTGCTTCCTGGGCGGCATTTTTTAGATCGTGCCTGCTTTCCTTCATAGCTACTGGCTCAGGATAAGCGATGGAGGAGGTAACAGCCACGGTTTCATATACAGGTGTGCGATGATTGGATATCTCCAATGGCAAAGCCTTCATCTGTATCTCATTCCCTTCGGTGATCAGGGTAGCACGGCGTACCACGTTTTTTAATTCGCGGATATTGCCCTGCCAGCGGTAGCTCATAAAGCTTTCAATCACTTCGGGCGAGAATGAAGTTACATTACGGCCAAGCTCTTGGTTGGCTATACTTAAAAAGTGTTCGGCAAGCAGCATAATATCACTGCCCAGTTCGCGCAGCGGCGGCATGTAGATGGTAAATTCATTAAAGCGGTGATACAGGTCTTCCCTGAACCTGCCTTTTTGTATCCCCTCCTGCAAACTCTCGTTCGTAGCTATAATGATGCGTACATCCAGATCTATTTCTTTTGTACTGCCTATCCTTTTTACTTTACGCTCCTGTACGGTTCTTAGTAAGGCAGCCTGTATCTCATACGATAGGTTTCCTACTTCATCCAAAAATAAAGTGCCCCCATTGGCCATTTCAAAGTGACCAATCTTGGTATATAATGCACCGGTAAATGATCCTTTTTCGTGACCGAAGAATTCACTTGCAGCCAGTTCTTTGGTCAATGAACCGCAGTCCATTGCAATAAAAGGCATATTGTGGCGATGACTGTTCAGGTGGATATTCTTGGCGGCAGATTCTTTACCTGTACCGCTTTCACCCAAAATGATGACACTGTAATTAGTTGGTGCAACCAGTTCTATCTGGCGCAACAACTCTTTTGAAGCCCTGCTGGTGCCTACAACAAATTCGTTGTTAGGTGTCTGTCTTTTTTCCTTGCCATTGGCTGAACGGGCAGGCATAGAAGTTGTTTCCTGGTCGTCAGTAAGGGCGTGATGTGTTTCGAAAGCTTTATTGATGGTATTTAATATTTCATCAGGATAAAGCGGTTTGGTGATATAATCATACGCGCCCATCTTGATCAGCTCAACCGCCATCTTAATGTCGGAATATCCTGTTATAATAATTACGCCTGTTTTTGGATATTGGTTCTTGATGTTTTTAAGCATCTCGCGGCCATCGGTATCCTCCAAGCGGAAATCGCATAAAACGAGGTCAAATGCGCCGTTCTTCAGAAACTCCATGCCGCTGCTACCTGTAGCGGCAGTAGTTATATCAAACCCATTTCGAGTTAAAAACTTCGATAATAATAGTGCAACATTAACTTCATCATCAATGATGAGTATTTTTTTCATAATAAGGAGTTCCTTTTTAGCAGGTAAACGTATTTGTAGCAAGTCAAGTTACATACAAATTTGCTAATTTTTTATATTAGTTTAATTAATGGGTTAATTTTTATATTTTTCTAATTAAAAAGAAACAAAAAAGGGGCCCAAATGAGCCCCTTTTCTTATTATAAATAGTTGTGTAAAAATTACTTGGTATCAAAAGCATAAGCTACGCGCAGACCAACAAAGTTAACCTTGCTGTTGTCAATGTTGCTGTTGAATTTGGTTGTGCCTTCATAACGCACACCGGCATCAATATAGCTTTTACCACCCAGCGGGAACTGAACACCAATTTGCGGTGCATAAACAAAGGCAGCGCTCTTATCATCGTTCAAATCTGATTTGTTCAATAAGAATGCAGCGCCTGCTTCACCCTGTATGTAGAAATTACTTACGGGGAAGAATTTTAAACCTGCTTTTACAGGAAGCAACTGAATGTTGGTAGCGTCTAATCCTGTACCGTCGATATTCTTTTTACCCTGGATGCTGTTATACCCTGCATTTACGGTTACGAATAACTGGTGCTGTATAACCGGGATATCTGCTTGTACAGAACCGCCAATGTTCCAGTTATAAGTGTTGTTTAAGTTTCCTGTCGGGATACCGGCATCAACGCCAACGCTTAATATTACACCGTTTGATGTTGTGGCAGGTTTACTTGTTGTGGTTGATGTTTGTGCTTTTGCACCCAGTGCGAATCCGGCAAAAGCTAAAACTAAGGCTGAAATTTTAAATGTACTTTTCATGATTATATGTGTTAAATTATTTATGTGTTTTTGAAACACGGAACAAAGTAACAGCACAAAACATACACCCCGTTTCATCTGAATGTCACGATTATTCAATCGATTGATTAATAGATAGATAAATTTGACTGATTCTTGGATTTGGTCAGCTTTATGTCATAAAAAGTGCCTATTTGGTCTTGAAATTGGGTTTTCGCTTTTCGAGGAAGGCTGTGGAACCCTCTTTAAAATCGAGCGTATCGAAACATTTTGCAAATTCGGCTATCTCAATTTGGAATCCGTCGACACCTGTTTGGGTAGATGCGTTCACGGCTGTAATAGCAGATGCTACTGCCAGCGGGGCACGTAATAATATCCGGTTCATGATCTCTTCAGCTTTGGTCAGCAGGTCATCCTGGCTCACTACATGGTTCACCAATCCGTATTGGTGCGCCTCATTTGCGGTGATCATATCCGCAGTCAGTATCATTTCCAATGCCCTGCCTTTACCCACCAGCCGGGTTAAGCGCTGTGTGCCGCCATAACCGGGGATCAATCCTAAACTTACTTCGGGCAGACCCATTTTGGCGTTATCAGAAGCGATACGGATATGGCAGGCAAGCGCCAGTTCCAATCCCCCGCCCAAAGCAAAACCATTGATAGCGGCGATCACTGGCTTGTTCCCATTCTCTATCAGGTCAAAAACTTTCGCGTGGCCCTGGCTGGCCAGTTCTCCGCCCTGCTCGGAGTCAAAAGAAGCAAACTCGGAAATATCAGCGCCAGCTACAAAAGCCTTTTGCCCGGCGCCGGTGATGATGATACCACCTACCCTATCGTTATGAAAAGCATCATACATAGCGGTATGCAGTTCGGCCAGGGTGGCTTTATTAAGAGCGTTCAGCTTGCTTTCGCGATTGATGATAATATGCTGGATGCGCCCGTTATAGTCGATCAGAAGATTTTGAAACATGGTAGATAAATTTTAAAAATTGCGGTGCTGGTGCACCCAATCTGTAATGTATTGTACAATATCCTTAGTAGTAGTGCCCGGCGGAAAAAGCTCGCCCACCCCCATTTTTTTTAATTCCTGCATATCATTTTCGGGTATGATGCCGCCGCCGGTGATCAGCACATCTCCCATTTGCTTGTCCTTCATGATCTGGATGATCTTTGGGAAAACAGTCATGTGCGCTCCCGACAGGATGGAGATACCTATCGCGTCCACATCTTCCTGCAGGGCAGTGTTCACCACCATTTCGGGTGTCTGGCGCAGGCCGGTATAAATTACTTCCATACCTGCATCGCGCAGGGAAGTAGCAATAATGCGCGCGCCGCGATCGTGCCCGTCGAGGCCCACTTTGGCAACTAAAATACGGATAGGGCGGTTAAAGGTATTACTCATAAATTTATTCGAAGCTAAAAAACTCTGTTAACGTTTCACAAACTTGTCTGCAAGTTTTTTCATCCATCACACCCAACTTTTTGACCAACCTGAATTTTGATACCGAACGAATGTGATCCAAAGCTATTTGTCCGGTCTTATTTTGAAACGTACACTGAACTCTATGAGGGTATGGTTTAATGGCCGAGGTCATTGCGGCAATGGTAACTGTGCCCAATAGTCCATTGACTTCATTCGGCGAAATAATAAGGCACGGACGGGTTTTGCTGATCTCATTGCCAATTACTGGATCGAGATTGACCAGCCAAACATCAAAACGTTTGATCACCATTGCCATTCCTTATCAGTGACTTCATCCGTAAATCCTTCTAATAATTCATCATCAGGTTGATGGCCTTGCTGTATCGCAGTTGCTAACTGTTCATTCCACCCAGCCCTGGCCTTCTTCTTAGATTTGATCAGTATCCCGTTTTCAGTTGGATCGATCTCAATATCATTAGATAGATCATATTGCTGTATAAGTGACTTCGGTATCCGGATACCAAAGGAATTGCCAATTTTAACAAGCTTAGTTTCCATGTATCAAAGTTAGCACAAAGTAATTACTTTGTGAAATTTTGTGTAATATTTCACATAATTACACAAACCATACATATCTTCTTATTTTTGCCCTATTCCAAATATCATGAGCGAAGAAAGATCATTAAATTTTTTAGAAGAAATAGTTGAAGAGGATATCCGCAACGGCAAACACGCGGGCCGGGTGCTTACCCGTTTCCCGCCCGAGCCTAACGGTTACCTGCATATCGGCCATGCCAAATCCATCTGCCTGAATTTCGGCCTGGCGCAGAAATATGGCGGCCAAACTAATCTTCGCTTTGATGATACTAACCCGGTTAAGGAAGATGTTGAATATGTAGACAGTATCAAAGCTGATGTAAAATGGCTGGGGTTCGACTGGGCCAATGAGCTGTATGCGTCCGATTATTTTGATATCATTTATGCTTTTGCTTTAAATCTGATTCGCAAGGGTTTGGCTTACGTGGACGATAGCTCGCCCGAAGAAATAGCTGCCCAAAAAGGTACACCTACCGAGCCGGGCACTGGTAACGAATACCGTAACCGCAGCATTGAAGAAAATATACGCCTGTTTGAAGAAATGAAGGACGGCAAATATCCCGATGGCGCTAAAGTACTAAGGGCAAAAGTCGACCTGGCATCACCCAACATGCAAATGCGCGATCCGATCATGTATCGCATCAAACATGCGCACCACCATCGCACGGGCGATAAATGGTGCATCTACCCGATGTATGATTTCGCGCACGGACAGTCGGATGCTATTGAGGAGATCACCCATTCTATCTGTACGCTGGAGTTTATTCCGCACAGGGCATTGTATGATTGGTTTATTGAGCAATTAGAAATATTCCCATCCAAACAATACGAGTTTGCACGCCTCAATCTCAACTACACCGTAATGAGCAAGCGCAAGCTGCTGCAATTGGTGGAAGAAGGACACGTAGAGGATTGGGACGACCCGCGCATGCCAACCATCAGCGGTTTACGCCGCAGGGGTTATACACCTGCTTCCATTCGCGAATTTTGCGAACGAATCGGCGTGGCCAAGCGCGAGAATATGATCGATG
>JABDFM010000098.1 GCA_013286565.1 Bacteroidota bacterium | reverse complement strand
AGGATATAAAGTTCCGCATACCGGCTGGAACCAGGTAAACAACGAAAAGGAAAATGCACTTTTTGAAAATATTCCAACCGCATCACACTTTTACTTTGTACATTCATACTTTATTGAGTTCAACCAGGCATATACTTTAGCTTCAACGGCTTATAATGTAAATTTTTCGGCATCAATTTGGAAGGATAATTTCTACGGAGTGCAGTTTCACCCGGAGAAATCGGGCAGGTATGGTGAGCAGTTATTAACTAATTTTTCAAACTTATAAAAAAGACATGTACATAATTCCAGCTATAGATATTTTAAATAAAAAGGTTGTAAGACTACGTGAGGGTGATTATGAGCAGGTAACCGAATATGATGTTACCCTGGAAGAAATGATTGAAAAATACCAGTCGCATGGTACCGACTTCATTCATGTAATAGACCTTAATGGTGCTAAAAACGACTTTAGCAATCAACAATACCTTTTTGATGTGATCCGAAAAACGGAAATGCAGGTTCAATACGGAGGAGGCATACGCAGTATTGATAAGGTTAAAGAACTGATCGATGCGGGCATACACCGGGTAATCGTGGGTACGCAGGCTATTACTAACCCTAACTTTTTAAAGGATTTGAGCAAGGAGATCTGCGGCAAAGACAAATGTTCGGACCAAGTGGTGGTTGCCATTGATGTGCTTGATGAGGTGATCAAATATTCCGGATGGATGGAAAGCTCGCCCATTAAACTGATGGACTATGTTGACAAGTGCCTGCAATTGGGATTTTTTCGCTTTTTATGCACCGATATCAACAAAGATGGTAAGTTAGGCGGCGCTGGCATAGAGTTATATCAAAAACTGCTTGATCAATCTCCTTTTATAAAACTGATCGCCTCGGGTGGTGTAAGTTCGATGAAAGATATTGAGCAGTTAAGCAAAATAAAGGTAGAAGCCTGTGTAGTTGGCAAAGCTATTTATGAAGGCCACATCAGTATTGAAGAAATTCAAAACTGGAATTTAAAATCGTTGATATCTATCTAATAGCCCCCCGACCCCCTAAAGGTGGAGTTTAATTCGTAATGAGAAAAAAAATGTTCTTAGGTGCCAATCACCTGATATTTAAAAATGCTGAATCATTACGAAATAATATGACACCCGCTGAAATGGTACTTTGGGATCATTTAAGAGGGAATCAACTCGGGGTGAAATTTAGAAGGCAACATCCTTTAGGCATCTATATCGCCGATTTTTATTGTCATCAGCATAAGTTAGTAATTGAATTAGATGGTGGTATTCATCAATTACCAAATATTCAATTAAATGATATTGAGCGACAAATAAATTTAGAAACTGACGGTATAAAAGTCATTCGATTTAAGAATGAAACTGTATTTAAGGAAATAGAAAAAGTATTGGAAACAATTAAACACGCTATATCCTCCCCCTTCAGGGGGTCGGGGGGCCTCGCTAAACGTATTATCCCCTGCCTCGACGTTAAGGACGGCCGTACCGTAAAAGGTGTGAACTTTGTCGATCTGCGTGATGCAGGCGACCCGGTTGAACTGGCCTGGAACTATTCTGCACAGGGTGCTGACGAATTGGTTTTTTTGGATATTACCGCTACACATGAGCGACGTAAAACGATGGTTGAACTGGTAAAATCAGTCGCCAGGCAGATTAATATCCCATTTACCATAGGTGGTGGCATTAACGAGATCGCAGATGCGGATGCCTTGTTAAATGCCGGGGCCGATAAAATATCCATTAATTCAGCTGCAGTGCGTAACCCCGCTTTGATCGATGAACTGGCTAAGGCTTTTGGGGTACAATTTGTGGTTATTGCTGTTGATACAAGGTGCGTTGGAAATCAGAACCTGGTACACTTAAATGGGGGCCGTATCGCTACAGAAAAAGAAACCCTGGATTGGATATTGGAAGCCGAAAGCCGTGGTGCAGGTGAAATATTGTTAACTTCGATGGATCATGACGGCACCAAAGGCGGGTTCGACAATACATTTCTAAAAAAGGTGAACGATGCTGTTCACATACCGGTAATTGCTTCGGGTGGCGCGGGTTCAGTACAGCATTTTGTAGATGTATTTGAGCAAACGAATGTAGATGCCGCGTTGGCCGCATCGGTTTTTCATTATGGAGAGATACTGATACCGGATTTGAAGGAAGTTTTGAGGCAGAATAATATCGAAGTAAGACAAGTTATAAGCTAAAGATAAATGAATATCGATTTTAATAAAAGTGACGGATTGGTTCCTGTAATTATCCAGGATGAGCAAACATTGGAAGTGCTGATGCTGGGTTATATGAACCAGGAAGCTTACGATAAAACTGTGGCAGAAAATATAGTTACCTTTTTTTCCCGCACAAAAAATCGTTTATGGACGAAGGGCGAAACCAGCAATAATTTCCTCCATGTAAAAAGCATCAGCCAGGATTGTGATAATGATACCTTACTTATAAAGGTTAAAGCAGATGGCCCAACCTGCCATACCGGTGCCCGCAGTTGTTTTAATACCGAATATAACCAGAACTTTATCCTGCAACTGGAGCAAATTATTGGTGACAGGTATGAGCATCCGCAGGAAGGCTCTTATGTAAATAAGCTTCGCGGTAAAGGCCTGAATAAAATAGCTCAAAAGGTTGGCGAGGAAGCCGTTGAAACCGTAATAGCTGCTCTTGCTCAAACTGAAACCGAAATGATCGACGAAACATCTGACCTGGTTTTTCACCTGTTGGTGCTTTTGCGAGAGAAAGGCCTAAGTTTGGAAACAATAGCAAAGAACCTGGAAGAGAGGCATAAGTAGGCGGTTTGCTGTGGGCTGTTTGCAGTTGGCAAATCGGTTATAACTGCATATTAGCTGCCTACTGCAAACTCAAAACTGCAAACTGACAAATGAACGTAGAAAAAGCAGCTGAACTAACCGGCCACGGCAATCCCATATTTACTTTGGAGCTTTCCCAAAAGCCCGGTATTTTATTTACGGGGGGTAATGATAAAGGGCTGGTAGAATGGAGCCTGAAAAATCAGGCTTTTATCAAGGTAATGTTCCCGGTTGCAGCTTCTGTTTATGCCATACATTGTCCAGTTGGTCGCCCGTTGTTATTTACAGGATTACGTAACGGCGATGTGCTGGTGTTTGATTTTATCGAACAAAAGATCATTAAAACCTTAAAGCGCCATCGGGCACCAATATTTGATATCAAGTCGGTAAATAGGAAAAACGAGCTGCTGGTGGCTTCTGAAGATGGTTCGGTATCCGTTTGGAGCCTTGAAACATTGGAACAAATTTACCTGATCAATGTATCCAATGATACGGTCAGAAGTATTGGCATTTCCCCAGATGAAAAGCAAGTCGCATTCGGTTGCAGGGATAACTCCATCAAAATATACGATCTTGAAGATTACAGTATAACCAAAGCATTGCACGGGCATACGATGTCTGTTTTTACTACACAATATTCACCTGATGGCAGCTATTTAGCATCAGGCTCGCGCGATGCGCAGATTAAGATATGGGACAGCCTGACATTCGAATTGATCAAGACCATACCCGCGCATTTATTTGCCATCAACCATATTGCTTTTCATCCAACCCAACCCTATTTTGCCACGGCGAGCATGGATAAAAGCATTAAGATATGGGGCAGCGATGATTTTAAATTATACAAGATCATTAGTCGCGAAAAAGGTTTTGCAAGCCACCAGTTATCTATCAATAAATTGGCATGGAACGGTGATCAGTTGATCTCTGTGAGCGATGATAAACGTGTGATCGTATGGGATATTCAATTTGATCAACTTTAAAGAATGAAGTTAAAAATAACTTTGTCGCTACTATTGATCGGACATATTGTTGCTGCGCAGGATACTCTTTTTGCACGTAAAATGGTTGACACCTTAACGTCACCCTATTTCTGGGGTCGGGGCTATACCAACAATGGCGCTGCTAAGGCTGCAGCTTTTCTAACACAGCAGTTTCAAGATTATGGCGTTAGCCCAATGGATGGCAAAAGCTTTATGCAAGAGTTTAGCTACCCTGTTAATACTTACCCCGGCAAAATGGAGGTAGCCGTCAATGGGGTGACATTAGTGCCTGGCAGGGACTATATTATCCGGCCGGATAGCCGTGGTGTTAAAGGCGAAGGAAAATTGGTTCAAAAAGACAGCACCATATTTTTAGATTCCAAAGACCGTATTCTCGTTACGCTGGAAAATAAACTAACATGGTCGGCAGAGCAGCAGGCGGTGGATTATACGGTTATCCAACTGGATAAAAAATTACAGAAAGCATTACCGGTTTCAATCAAAGCGAATATTGAAAACGTAATGGTGAGCGACTTTAAAACAGGCAATATCTGCGGCATAGTAAAGGGCACTTCCAAACCTGATTCAATTATTGTTTTTACAGCACATTATGATCATTTAGGCGGCATGGGTAGTAAAACTTATTTCCCTGGCGCCAATGATAATGCCAGTGGGGTTACGCAGGTGCTTACCATGGCTAAATATTATGCCGCCCATCCACAACCCTATACCATGGCCTTTATTTTATTTTCGGGTGAAGAAGCCGGTTTACTGGGATCAAAATACTTCAGTGAAAATCCGCTTATACCCCTAAAAAACATTCGATTTTTAGTTAACCTCGATTTGGAAGGAACAGGTATTGAGGGCATCACGGTAGTTAATGCGACGATCTATCCAAATGAATTTGCCCTGCTTAAACAGATCAATGAAAAAAATAAGTACCTGGTAAAAGTTAGTTCAAGAGGAAAAGCAGCCAACAGCGATCATTATTTCTTTACAGAAAAAGGGGTACCGGCATTTTATATTTATACCCTTGGGGGAATAAAAGCTTACCATGATATTTACGACATCAGCGCTACCCTGCCATTAACCGAATACAGCAATGAGTTTAACCTGCTGATCAAATTCAATGATGCTTTGATGAATAGGGGAATAAATTAAGAGGACTATTTGAGATTTATCACAGTCGCCTTGCCTTCATAACTTACCGTTTTGTCTGGGTTAGCAGTGATCCCGGAATTTGCCCCATGATCTTTTCTAACTAAAACGATATTGAACAAACGTTGTTTCACCATACCCGGAAAGCTTCCTTTGCGGTCGGTAATAGTAAGCTGATGCAATTTGTCGTCCCATTTAAGGCTGAAGGTTGAACAATCACCTTTTTCGTAATTATAGTTATCGTTCTCGTCCTCATAAAACTTAAACTCGCCGTTAGCACCGGGATAAATACGCAGTTCTATTGCACCAGCAGGATTTTGGGTGGCATATTCAACATTTGGCCCCATAGGTACAATGGAGCCGGCTTTAACATACACCGGGATGGTTTCTACCGGCGCTTCCGCATCAATAGTTTGGCCGCCATTTAGCGTTTCGCCCGTCCAGAAATTAAACCATTTGTTTCCCTTGGGTAAATACACTTTTCTTGTTTTGGGCTGATTGCCAGCATTTTTGCCTGTGTATAATTGTTCGGTAACCGGGTTTACCAGGAACGCCGGGCCAAACATATATTGATCGGGTATATTATAGACATTTTTGTCGTTCTGGAAGTCGAATGCCAGGGAGCGCATGATCGTATAATTTTCATTGGTGACTTTAGCGGCCAGCGAATAGATATAAGGCAATAAGCGGTAACGCAGTTTATCATATTTCAGCAGTACTCCTTTGGTTTGTTCATCCCAATTATTGGAGAACAAAGCTCTTTCTCCTTTGCCGTGAATACGCATGATGGGGCAAAATGCACCGAACTGGAACCAACGGGTAAACAACTCACGATATTGGGGGTCGGACCAGTTCGGGATACCCTCCGGGGATGTCCGTGACAGGTAACCGCCGATATCCGAAGTCCAGTAAGGCATACCGGATACACAGGCATTGATCCCCTGCGGTATCTGTGATCTGAGCGCCCGGAAAGTAGTAGTCACATCAGATGACCATAAAGTAGCCGCATCATGTTGTGAGCCTGCAAATGCCTGCCGAATCAAAAAGAAAGCGCGTTTGCCCGGAATATCTCTTCTCCATCCCTTGTACAATCCCTTCGCGTGTTCTAAGGAATAAGTATTAAAATAATCAATGCCTTTGCCAACCGATAAGTCCGCTTTGCGTCGCTCATCAAGCAGAGAACCATTATCAGGTTCGCATTGATCGACCCACCAAGCATCCCAGCCATAGCGTTTTACAACGCTGTCGCGGGCTTGTGCCCAGTACATATCTCTTGCCTTTGGATTATGGGCATCATAGTATGTATCAAACGTATGGGTAACAAAATTATCCCAGGTAATGCTGGTCAGGTAGCCATTGCTTTTCAGTGCGTCAAAGTTTTTGGTACCGCTGCCAAATACCGGCCATATTGATATCATGGCGTGCAGGTTGGCTTTATGCAACTCATCGATAATTGCCTTGGGGTCAGGGTATCTTTCCGCATTCATTATATGCGAGCCTATAGGCAACGGCGACCACCAGTACCAATCCTGGACTACCGCATCAACCGGGATATGGTTGTTACGGTAGCCATCCTTAACGCTTAGTATTTCGGCCTGTGTTTTATACCTGTCCTGCGATTGGAACAACCCATATGCCCATTTTGGATACATAGGGGTTTTACCGGTGG
>JABDFM010000097.1 GCA_013286565.1 Bacteroidota bacterium | reverse complement strand
CCTAACCACCAAATGAAAAAACTGGCAATTATTACCACTCATCCTATACAATATTACGCTCCTATATTTAAGCTGCTTTACGAGCGTGGGGCGATAGATATCAAAATATTTTACACTCTTGGCCAACAAAATGCCGGCACGCATGACCATGGATTTGGAAAAGCAATAAACTGGGATATTCCTTTGCTGAAAGGTTACCCTTATGAGTGGGTGCAAAATACCGCTGCTGAACCGGGCTCTCATCAGTATAACGGCATTGTTAATCCAAATCTCATCAAACAAGTCCAGGAATGGCAACCCTGCGCTATCCTATTTTTTGGATGGGCGTACCAGAGCCATTTAAAAGCTATCCGCTATTTTAAAGGCAGGGTACCTGTATATTTCCGTGGTGACTCAACGCTGCTAAATGAGTCACAAGGCTTTAGGAAAATATTAAAGTATATTTATTTGAAATGGGTGTACAAACATGTCGACCATACCTTTTATGTCGGCACAAACAACAAAGCCTATTTCAAGAAATATGGATTGAAAGATGAACAATTAACTTTTGCCCCGCATGCAATTGATAATTCGCGTTTTGAAAACGATCACGGACAAGAAGCTAATGAACTCCGTTTATCTTTGAATATAAAAGCTGACGACATAGTGGTTTTATATGCAGGGAAATTTGAGGCTGTCAAAAATGTTGAGCTATTACTTTCAGCATTTATAAAACTGAATAGGGCCAACGTTCATTTGCTCCTTGTTGGCAATGGTATAAAAGAGCAATTGTTAAAAGACCAGGCAAAAAAAAGCGACATGTCAGGTAATATTCATTTTTTAGACTTTAGAAATCAATCCGCTATGCCTGCATTATACCAATGTGCCGATCTGTTTTGTTTACCTTCGTTAAGTGAGACATGGGGGCTTGCCATAAACGAGGCTATGGCTTGTTGCAAAGCTGTTTTGGTATCGGACAAAGTAGGATGTGCGGTCGATTTGGTGAAAGAAAAGTACAATGGAGCTATTTTTAAAAGTGAAGATGAAGATGATCTATCCACCTGTTTGAATGAACTTACAAGGTCAAAAAGGTTGCTTAAAGATTGGGGGGCGCACTCTGGATCAATAATAAAGGATTGGCACTTTGTAAAAATAGCTGAAGCAATTGAAAGTAAAATTATAGATGCAAAGAATTGAATGTATTGATTTAATATGCCCCATTGTATAGGAATTTTTTTTTAAGCCTATTAATATGAAGAAGGTCCAACTGGAAAGATTTCTGGCGTTGTACATTCCTTGGGCTCTTGCCTTGGTATTTCAAAATGATCCTGAACTATCTTATACGATTGCGTGGCTGGGCTCGTTTTTTATATTTTACATAACGCTAAGCGGCTGGGTAAAACCGTTGCCTAGTGACCGAACCATAGGGGAGCAATTAATGAGACCTCTTTTGCTGGTGCAAATTATTTTTGCTGGGTATATGTGTAGTACTTCCATTTTTTATTTTTTGAATGTCCTTGGGTACCAGGATTTTCAGAAGGTAAGCGAATATTACTTAGTTGATTCTCAGAAATTGCAGCTTACCGCCGAATGCCAACGTTATTATTGTTTAGGACATGCGGCTTTTGTTACGGGGATTTTGATGTTTGTTCGCTACCCTGTTAAACAGAAATATTATTTTGAAAAACCAAAGCTTGCAAATACTCTATTTGTTACAGCAATATTAACATTGCCTTTATCCGTTGCGTTTCTACTCCTTCCTGGTCTTTCACAATTTTCTTATCAATTTAGTTCTTTAAGTTTCATAGCTGGTACATTGGCACTTGCATTTGCCATTCCATTAAAAAAAATATGGAATACACTTATTTGTTTACTCTTATATTTTTTCAACTTTTACCAGGCTCTTATTTCAGGTTTTAAGGAACCTATTATAATAAGTATATTGGTTTTAGGAATATTTTTGTATCCAACTTATAAAAAAATTGTAACTTTTACCTTCGTCCCATTATTGCTTTTAGTTTTTGTGTTTCTTCCTACATATAATAGGATTTTTCGCCAAAATGCATGGGGTGAGGATGTCGAAGTTGACCAAGCTTCTCAACTGGCACTTAACGGTGCGTTAAACACAACTTCGTCATTTGATGATGAAAGTAACTGGGACTTCCTTGCCTTTAGACTTAGCGAAATTGATATGTTCACTGACTTTGTCAAATCAACACCTGATAAGGTTGATTTCTACCGTTTTCAAATACTTAAACAATCAGTCATTGCGATGGTACCAAGGATTATTTGGTCTTCCAAACCTATAACTGAAGAACTCGTTATGGCACGGGTATATGATGCAGGCGTTATAAACCGAGGATCTAATGTCTCCGCCAAACCGGCATTTATCGTTGATGCCTATCTGACTGATGGTGCATTGGGTGTTTTTCTTTCACTTTTTCTTTATGGTGCGGCTGCACAGCTAATTTCCCTTAAGGCAGAAAAACTTTTTGGAGGCTATATTTTAGGCACCGCTCTTATTTTTAGCGGCCTTTTCCAGATCATGTGGCGGGGGCTAAGCTTTGAGTTTTTAATCAATACCGTTTTCTGGAGTTATATCAGCATGTTCCTTATTCAGAAAATATTTATAGCAACTCGCGTTTTAAAGAAAATTTGAAACTACTCCAGATCAATGCCTCCTATAAGCCTGCTTACATATATGGTGGCCCTACCATGTCAGTTTCCAAATTGAGCGAACAACTGGTGAAAGCCGGATGTGTGGTGGAAGTGTTCACTACCACCGCAAATGGCAAGGATGAACTACCTGTTAAACAAAATGAAAAAGTAGACGTGAATAGCGTAGGGGTTACTTATTTTAAACGCCTCACTAAAGACCACAGCCATTTTTCGCCGGCATTATTACGAAGGCAATGGAATGATGTGCGGAAGTTCGACCTGGTGCATGTCCATGCCTGGTGGAACTTGGTTTCCGTATTTTCCTGCTGGATAGCATTAATACGGGGCGTGCCGGTGTTACTCTCGCCCAGGGGTACATTAAGTGCCTACTCTTTCACCAACAGAAACAATTTCCCAAAAAAAATTATCCATCAGTTATTGGGAAAGCATTTGCTTAAAAGGTGTTATATACATGTCACTTCACCAAGAGAAAAAGAGGGCATAGAAACCATTATCCATCCCAGGGATATCATCAATATCCCTAATTTTATTGAGATACCGGATGATGTTTCAAATGCCGTACCCAACCAGGCCGGGGCGATAAAACTGCTCTTTTTTTCGAGGATAGAAGAAAAGAAAGGGCTGGATATCTTGTTAAATGCCCTCGCAACAGTCACAGTTCCTTATCATTTGACCATCGCCGGTGGCGGGGATGCAGGATACATTGAAAAATTGAAAACTATCGCCGAAAAAAATAAAATTTCGGCACATATCAGTTGGATAGGTTTCCAGGGATCGAATAAATTCGACCTTCTTCAGCAACATCACCTAATGGTGCTGCCTTCTTATGATGAGAATTTTGGGAATGTAGTGATCGAGAGCCTGAGCATGGGCACAGCAGTTTTGATCAGCAAACAGGTAGGGTTAGCCGCTTATGTGGCCGAAAATAATTTGGGTTGGGTATGTGAGCTCGAGAAAAATGATATCAGCCGTTTTATCAACCTTATTCAAAAAGAAACCGGAACATTATCTGCAATAAGAACGTATGCGCCGGGTAAGATACGTGATGATTTTAACGAAGATAATCTGACCCGGAAATATATAGAGATGTATAACCAAATCATTAACAATGCCTGAATACAAAGATTACGGATTTACCGATAACGAACCCAGCCATACATTTTTTTACCTGCATGAAGCATTGCTTTCCATGCTTGATAAAAACACAAATCGCTGCATATTGGACCTTGGCTGCGGCAATGGCCACCTGGTTAGCTACCTCGTGAAACTGGGATATAACGCTTATGGGACAGATGCATCTGAAAATGGTATCGCCATAGCCAAACAGGAATACCCCGACAGGTTTTTTGTACAGGATCTTTCTACCGGACAATTACCCACCGAATTACAGTCGCTGCAGTTTGATACCATCATATCAACAGAAGTGATAGAGCATTTATATGATCCTGAAGGGTTTATTGACTTTTGTAAACAGGCGTTGCAAAAGAACGGGTTGATCATTATTTCGACACCTTATCATGGGTACTTGAAAAATCTGTTTTTAAGTATTTTTAATAAATGGGATACGCACCTTAGTCCTACCTGGCGGGGGGGCCATATCAAATTCTGGTCGAAAAAAACATTAAGCCAGTTATTAACAGACAAAGGGTTTACATTCACTGCCTTTAAAGGCTGCGGTCGTATCCCGTATTTCTGGAAATCAATGATCATAAAAGCCAAGCTGAATTGAACACGCAGTTTTCATTTATCATCCTCACCTATAATGAAGAGGTGCATTTAGGCCGCCTGCTGCAATCTATCAGCGACCTTAATGCACCGGTATTTATCCTGGATTCGGGAAGTACAGATAAAACTGTGGAGATTGGCGAACGTTACGGAGCAGTATTTTTAAGCCACCCGTTTGAAAATCATCCAAAACAATGGGACTATGCGTTAAAAAATGCCCCCATAAAAACACCCTGGATAATTTGCCTGGACGCCGACCAGGTGGTTACGCCCGAACTAAAAAACAGGTTGCTCAATTTTAAAGATGAAGAACATCCCGGCATCAATGGCATCTATTTTAACCGTAAGAACTTTTTTAAAGGCAGGTGGATAAAACATGGGGGATATTACCCGTTTTATCTGCTCAAAATGTTTAGGTATGATATAGGCTATTCGGATACGAATGAGAATATGGATCACCGGTTTATCGTACCCGGTGAGTTAGAGATATGGAAAGACGGCATTATACTGGAAGAAAATCTGAAAGAAAATAATATCAGCTTCTGGATAGATAAGCACAACCGTTACAGTGATCTTGTTGCGCAGGAAGAAGTGGAGCGTTTGATGCAGATGCGCACTCAAACCATACAGCCTCGTTTTTGGGGGTCGCCGGATGAGCGCACCGCCTGGCGCAAACAGTTATGGTGGAAACTGCCGCGCTATGTACGCCCTATGATCTATTTTACCCAGCGTATCATATTCCAGCTGGGTATATTGGATGGCCGCACCGGTGTTATCTTTCATTTTTTGCAGGGTTTTTGGTTCCGGCTTATCGTCGATATCAAGATCGATGAAATTCTTAAACAACAAAAAGATGAGCATTAAAGGCTTCGACAAAGAGTCCCCTATCCGTTTTGTGCTTATATTTTTGAGCTTGTTTGTGGTTTTTTATTATTTCAATATCCTCTACTTCGGCATTACCAGCCCCGGCAACCACTACATTGCATTTTTGGATGCTCATTTTAATTACATTGCAGGCTTGCGTTATCTGTTGTTGCATAGCAGCGCGCAAATACTTAACTGGCTTGGTTACATCGCTATTACCAGTAATTACGAATTGCTGGTTGTTGGGCATGGCGCGCTTAGATTGGTTTATTCCTGTTTGGGTTTGGGGGTGATCAGTTTTTTTTCCGCTTTTGTACTGGCTTATCCCAAAAAGCTGAAGGTAAAGCTGCTGTTCCTGGCAACTGGTATTTTGATTATTGAATTATTGAATGTTCTTCGTTTTGTGTTATTAGCCTTATTCTGGAACAAGCAAGGGGGGCAAATTGTGGATCATCATACTATTTTTAATATCCTGATCTATATAATTATTGGCATAAGTCTTTACATTTGGGTTAAGCATGATGATAAAAAAAGAGCCGATGCAGCAAACTGATTTACGCGCTTATAATAATCACCCCTATCATCCAGGCGGCTCGGCCATCAAAAGGGTATTGTGGTATTACGCGAATGTGCTGATCTTTAAATCAAGTTTATTCCCTTTTTACGGTATAAAAAACAGCCTGCTTCGTTTGTTTGGCGCCAAAATTGGAAGCGGAGTTGAAATTAAACCCTGTGTAAATATCAAATATCCCTGGCTGCTTACCATAGGCAACGAAGTATGGATCGGTGAAAATGTTTGGATCGATAACCTGGTGATGGTTACCATTGGTTCAAATGTGTGCCTCTCGCAAGGCGCTATATTACTCACCGGCAGCCATAATTATAAAAAAAACACGTTCGATCTCATCACAGGCCATGTGACCCTGGAAGATGGTGTATGGATCGGCGCGGGCTCCATCGTTAACCTGGGTATTACTGCCAAAACTCATTCTGTATTATCAAGCGGATCTGTAGCTACAAAAAACATGGAGCCTTACAGCATTTACCAGGGTAATCCTGCTGTAAAAATACGCGAGCGCGTTATCGAATAATTCTTCATGCCTTTCCAAGAAAATCGACATCGTATCTTTTTAATTATCACCGTTGCCATAACGGTGATCCTGGGTATATTATTGATCCTGTCGCCACCGGGGATTTTTCCTGATGCTGGGTGGGGTTTCCAGGTAATGCACTCCATGGAGATGGGCGGGGGCTTTAACCTGCTGATAAAACCCGACCAGGCAGACATCTCAAAAAACACGGTTGAATTTTTAACCTGGTGGTCGCCAGGGCAATATCTTATCCCTGGTTTTTTCAAATGGCTTTTTGACGTCAATACAGGGCAGGCGTCGGCAGTAACCATCACCTTGTGCCAGTTAACCGGCTTAACCAGCTTTTATTATTTTTTTAAGAAAATAGGCTTTAGCACGATGATCTCGTCGCTCAGTATAGTTTTTATTGCCTGCCAGCA
This sequence comes from Bacteroidota bacterium, assembly GCA_013286565.1. Taxonomy (GTDB): domain Bacteria; phylum Bacteroidota; class Bacteroidia; order Sphingobacteriales; family Sphingobacteriaceae; genus Mucilaginibacter. The sequence goes on along the minus strand of JABDFM010000097.1, from coordinate 401 downwards.
ATTTTATGCACTTAACTATATTTTCTACAATGGCGGCGAAGTGCTGCTGTTCGCTTTTTCGGGCTTGTTCCTTTATGGCTGTATTGCCGTTAAAAAATCCGGGATAGTTTTATTCCTTTTTGTACTATTTGCCGGATGGATCGGTTTTTTTTGCAAATCATCGGTGGTGTGGATTTATGCGGCAGGATTATTCTTCCTTTGGCTCCGGCTGTCTATGCTTCAAAAGCCTGTGGGCAATCCTGTCAAAAACGGGTTATGGATAGCTGTACCGGCCATCATTTCGCTACTCATCATCTATCTGTTCTTTCTTTCTAAGGGGCAAAATCCGTCTTCGGTTTCCGGTCAGCTCAAACTGACCTGGCAAACATTCAGCTTTCCGTTGGCCTCTCCCCTGCTCGCAG
>JABDFM010000096.1 GCA_013286565.1 Bacteroidota bacterium | reverse complement strand
TTATTTGGTAAAATTTTCTGAATGGATGTTCGTTTAAAGAAATTGTATTGTAAAACCCTTTAATCATTTTAAAAATATAATCGAAAGTATGAAAAAACCAGTTTTAATAGCAGCTGCATTATTAGCATTTAGTTTATTTTCAAACGGCGTATTTGCTCAAACAGCCCCGGCAGCTCCCGCAGGAGATGTTGTGGCTACATTGCAAGCATCAGACAACGGAACTGTTGCTGCTTTTTTGATAAAAGTAGCCAACCTTAATCAAACTTTAGGGGCAGGTCCTTTTACCATCTTTGCACCTACAAATGATGCATTTACCAAATTGTCGTCTGGTAAACTGGATAGCTTGGTAAGTGACCCTGCAAAACTGGCAACGGTTTTAAAAGGGCATGTTGTAGTTGGCAAATACACCAAAGGCGATATTGTAAAAGCATTAAATGCTTCCAAAGATCGTAAAACCACATTTAAAACGGTGGACGGTGGAACTCTGACGCTTGCCTATGTAGATAAAAAACTCCAATTGTCTGACGAAAAAGGCAATACAGCTAATATGTTGCTTTACGATCTGCAGGCTACTAATGGTGTAGTTGATGGCTTGAGTGATGTGCTGGTAGGTAAATAAGCAAAACATTCTAATTTATTTGAAAGCCCGGTAATAATATTATTACCGGGCTTTCGTTTTTATGTAATACGTTGGTTGTAAGATAGTTTATATGCTGTTTGAAACGACGCGCTTAGTGTTGAAAGTACAATAAACCTAATATTAGAACCTGGTCTTAAGCCTCATTTCATCAAAATGTTGAAAAGCTGGTTTATTTCAATATATGTAAACTTACTTTTTGAGATTTTTAAGTATAGTTTATTTGGTGGATTATTAGGGTATTATGATCTTATTTAATATCGGAAAAGTGTTGGGGTATCTGCGAGTATAATATGTTTTCCACAATAGGGTTACTTACTAACATTTCTTTGATTATAAGGAAATGTTTTATTTATTTTTAAAAAGTTATGAACCACCCATCTAATACTATTGAAATACCTGGATTGATCCAAAATAGGGTCATGAAAAAGATGGTGTTCAATGATGAAGGGTTAACTATTGAAAAGCTTTTAAGCTTTGATCCCAATGTATTTATTCCTGGCGAATGTATAGCAGCATTCAGGTTTGGCATTCATGATTCTTTCGTTTATAAATTCGCTTTTAGCCGCCAGTATTTTATTGAGACCAGGGATTTCCAGAACAAAATATCCCGCATAACATTAAATAGCTATTTCGGTACTAAAAGTAAAACCTATTATAAGATATGGGCCGAATTGCTGCAACAGTTATGGGAGTATTACATCGTAAACCAGCTGAGCTACTATAAGGAGTTATTCACTATTCAGCAATTGTTTGAATTGTCAGGAGTGACTTTTCATTCCGATGGCATTAGTTGGGATAAAGACAATAGGTTGAAATGGAACGAGATAGCGGTGAAAACCAGTCAAACTCATTTTGTTATCCACCATATCGATAATCCGAATCAATCTAAGTGCATCGTATTTGCCATACACTGGAACGCGGTGGTGCTGCAATCTTTGCTAAAAGATGTGATCAAACAGCCGGTTAAGGTACGCAAGTCATCAAGGACTTAAATAATCAGATATTTTCTTTTGTTTTTACCCCACTCCCCATATCTACGTAGGTATGGTGAAAAACTATACAGTTTCCGGCTTGCGAGTTCCAAACAATTTCTCCCCTTCAATGATCTTCTGCAATTCCAATATCGCGCCGATCAAAGCCTCGGGGCGCGGAGGGCAGCCTTGTACATAAACGTCCACAGGTATCACCCGGTCAACACCTTTAACCACATGGTAGCCATGCTGCCAGTAAGGGCCGCCGCAGTTGGAGCATGAACCCATGGAGATCACATATTTAGGTTCAGGCATTTGCTCATACAGGCGTTTAATGCGTTCAGCCATTTTAAAGGTAACTGTACCCGCGATAATGATCACATCAGCCTGGCGGGCGGATGGACGCGGAAACACGCCAAAACGGTCCATGTCATAAGTGGAAGCAAAAGACCCCATCATTTCTATCGCGCAGCAGGCAATACCAAAACTTAATGGCCATATAGATGATAACCTCGCCCAGTTAAGCAGGTCGTTCATTTTAGTGACAACCATGCCGCCGCCCTCATTCATATTCTCAGGATTCATTGCCGGGTTTTTTAAAGGTGGGTTTAAACATGGGCTTTCTTATTGGAGGCGGTGTAATAGTTGCAGTAGCAGTTTCAACTGGGCGTTCAAGTGTAAATTCTTTTACTGTGAATTTACTTTGCTGAATGTTGATCTCATCATATAACGATGCGGGTATCCGGCTATCAACAGTTGGCGTAACCGGGTTGGGTTTTATCCAGTTCAGGTCGCCTTTGCGCCAAACGTAGGCTAATCCTAAGATCAGTATACCTAAAAAAATAAACATTTCTGTCAGCGAAAGCCATCCCCAACGCCCGTCAAGGCTGATAATATCTTTGTTGCCGAAAACCGTTGCCCAGGGTATCACAAATATCATCTCCACATCAAACAACAGGAAAATAAGCGCGATCACATAAAAGCGTGTATTAAAAGGCATCCAGGCACTGCCGGTAGGCTCTTCGCCACATTCGTAAGAGGTCAGTTTTTCCGGGTTAGGGTTATTTGGCGCCAACATTCGCGCAGCAAAAAAAGTAATGCCAACCATTAATATCCCTGTAATTAAAAAGATAAGTATCTTTCCAAATTCTGATATTTGCGAAACCCCGTCCATGAGCACAAATTTAACAAAACAAACAGACTTTGATGCAATAATTATTGGCGCAGGCGCCTGTGGCTTGATGTGCGCAGTACAAGCTGGCTTTTTGGGCAAGCGTGTGCTTGTTTTAGAAAAGAACGACCGCCCCGGCGCCAAAATACTGATCAGTGGCGGCGGCAGGTGTAATTACACCAATCTCTATTCATCAGCAGAGCAATTTATCTCTGATAACGAACATTTCTGTAAATCAGCCTTTGCCCAATGGACGGTGGAGGATACCATCAGCTTTTTTGAAACTTACGGGATTATCGGGAAAGAAAAAACATTAGGTCAGCTTTTCCCCGTAAGCGATAAGGCAAAGGATGTGGTGCAGGTATTTATTAATCTTTGTGCTGATATGGGGCAGGAGCTATGGTGCGATACTGAAGTGAGAGCCGTTGAACAGGCAGCAGATGGGTTCATTATCCAGGCAGAAAGAAACGGTAAAACGCAAAGTCTTTCGACATCTAAAGTTGTGATGGCAGCAGGTGGCTTGCCTATCCCAAAATTAGGGGCTACCGACCTGGGCTTAAAAACCGCCAGGAATTTTGGGATGAAGATCACCGAAACTGCCCCGGCCTTGGTGCCGCTTACTATTACGGGGAAAGATCAGGGATGGTATGAGCAACTATCAGGCAATAGTATTTTTTGCAGGGTTTGGAACGATAGGATAAGTTTTGAAGAAAATATTTTATTTACACATTGGGGGTTAAGTGGTCCGGCTATTTTACAGATATCATCCTACTGGCGGCCCGGCGAGCTTATTTATATCGACCTGTTACCACATCAAAACATCATTGAACTGATCCAGCAGGAACGGGAGGAAAACGGCAAAAAGATGCTACTGAATTATCTATCAGGCTTATTTACCCGCAAATTTGCCGAGGCCATAAGCGACCGTTTGCCTGCGGATAAAAACCTGGCATCGCTCAGCAAAACCGATCTGGAGAATATTAATGAACTGATCCACCAGTTTAAAGTGAAACCGGCAGGGGATAAGGGCTATGATAAAGCCGAAGTAATGCGCGGTGGGGTATCTACGGATGAACTCTCATCAAAAACGCTGGAGGCTAAAAAAGTGCCTGGCCTGTTCTTCGGAGGCGAATGTGTGGATGTAACCGGTTGGCTCGGTGGCTATAATTTTCAATGGGCCTGGGCAAGCGGGTATGTGATAGCGCAGAGCTTGTAGAAGAAGTGGCGGTGGCAGGGTGCAGTTGCAGTAAGACTTTCTTATTACTGCAACTGCTACTTACTTGAAGCATGCGATGCCTTCACCTGTTTAAAATAAGCAATCAGTTTATCAATATTACCCAAGTTAAATTGCCCGGCTTGTATCTTATCGACAACGTCCTGTTCGTCGCCCATTACATCGCTCATAATATCTTTGAAGTTGATAGGGGTCAACAGTTCCATTTCGGCAGTATTGGCGCCATAGTACCAGGTAGTCATTACCTTACCGCCTTTGCCACCCCCGCCGAGATTAACTGAAAGGCCGCCGCCCACACCGCTGTAGCCGCCAGTACCGATGCCGCCACCAAATTCAGGGGAAACACCGATGCCATTTCCGCCGCTAACCGTGCCTACATTGGCAACATATAGTTTTATTTCTTCATTCAAAGCCACCTTTACAAAATCCAGTTCTTTCTTGGTCCAATAAGTATTGTGCGGTGCGTGGGCTACCACAAAACTATCCTGGCCTACGGTAAACGACTTTAAATCGCTGGCGCTGAGTTTATAAGGATTTGTTTTTGGGTCGTCCTTAAACTCAATGAAACCTTCATCTTTAATCGGACCCTTGCCGGATGGATTTTCCCTGATAAGGCCGGTTACTTTATTGCCTTTAACATCAGTGAATGAACCCGGTTGCCATTTTTGCGATTTTGCTGATACATATATCAGCATAAAAAATAAAATGATTAAAATTGAGCGCATAATTATAATTAATACCAAATAACGCAATTTTCATTGATATATGATAGTTGACTTAAGAAGTGATACCGTAACCAAACCCACCTCCGGCATGATGGAAGCCATGTGGAGCGCAAAAGTGGGTGATGATGTTTTTCGTGAGGACGAAACCGTAAACGCGCTGGAAGAGAAAGCCGCTAAAATGTTTGGCATGGAGGCAGGGATATTTTGTCCTTCCGGCACAATGACTAACCAAATTGCCATTAAATGCTTTACCCAGCCGCTTGACGAACTGATAGCCGACCAAACCGCACACGTTTACCGTTACGAGGGTGGGGGCATCGCCTTTAACTCGGGCGTATCAACCCGCTTATTGAACGGCGACAGGGGCAGGATCACTGCTGATATGATAGCTCCTGAAATTAATGATGAAAATATACATTACCCGCATACCAGTTTGATTGTGCTGGAGAATACGGTAAACAAAGGGGGCGGGAGCTGCTATACTTTAGATGATATAAAGCCCATTGCCGCATTATGCCGGGGTAAAAAACTAAAGCTTCATTTAGATGGCGCGCGTATTTTTAACGCTTTAACAAATACAGGCGATAAGGCAGTGGATTACGGTAAATATTTTGATGGTATTTCGGTTTGCCTTTCCAAAGGATTAGGTGCACCAGTTGGCTCTGTTTTATTAGCAGATAAAGAAACCATTAAATATGCCCGTCGTATCCGCAAAGTTTTTGGAGGAGGTATGCGCCAGGCAGGCTTTTTAGCAGCAGCAGGTATTTACGCGCTCGATCATCATGTGGAAAGGTTAAAGATCGATCATGCCCATGCGCAAATATTGGCGGATGAACTCAGCAAATGCAGTTGGGTAACCAATGTGTTGCCCGCTGATACCAATATCGTTTTATTTGATACCGTAGCTCCAGCCGAACAAGTGTTAAAAAAACTGTCAGAAAAAGGCATCAAAGCCAATAGCACCGATACACACCGCATCCGTTTTGTAACGCATTTGGATGTTTATCCGGAGCAGGTGGAGTGGGTGATTAAAGTTTTAAGTCGAGAGTTTTAAGTCTTGAGTCTTAAGTATGGAGAGATAAAGACTCAGAACTTAAGACTCAAGACTACAAACTACAACTGCCTGTCCGCACTCTGCCTTTCAACCATCCATCCGGGATATTCTCTTGGTAATGCGCTTACTTCATCGATCTTTTTAAGATCTTCTTCGGTTAACTGAACTTCAGTCGATTTTATATTGGCATGGAGCTGCTCAATGGTTTTTGCGCCGATGATAGTGCTGGTAATTCCTTTTTGCAAACGTACCCAAGCCAATGCAACTTCAGCTACCGTAATATTGTGTTGTTTCCCTACTTCGGTTATCACATCAATTATATCGTAAGCTTTTTCTTTGTTGATTGGTGGAAAATCAAAAGTATCCCTACGCGAACCTTCGGCTTTTGCTGCATTGCGGGAATATTTTCCACCCAAAAAACCACCTGCAAGCGGACTCCACGGCATCATCGCCAGGTTCTGATCGGCAGCTAAGGGTAATATCTCCCTTTCAATATCACGCCCGGCGAGCGAATAAAAGTATTGCATGCCCACAAATTTATTCCAACCATGTTTTTCGGCTATGCCCAATCCTTTCATTACCATCCAGGCTGGCCAGTTGCATACGGCTATATAGCGTACTTTTCCGGTCAGCACGATATCATTCAGTGCCCTCATGGTTTCTTCAATGGGCGTTTTTGGGTCTACGCCATGGACATACAAGATATCGATATGATCCATCTGCAAACGCTGCAAGCTTTCATCAACCGACTGGAAGATATGGTAACGCGACAGGCCCACATAGTTTTTGCTTTCGCTCATACGGCCGCGTACTTTGGTAGCTATTACCAGCTCGCTGCGGTTAAGGCCCAGGTCGATAATAGACTGACCAAGCATTTTTTCTGATTCGCCATAAGAGTAAACATTGGCCGTATCAATAAAGTTGATGCCCGACTCAACCACGGTTTTCATCAGGTCGTTCACTTCTTTCTGCTGAACCTTACCGATGGCTTCCCAATAGCCTTTTCCGCCGAACGTCATCGTGCCGAAGCAAATTTCGGATGCCACCACACCGGTGTTTCCTAAAAAATTGTATTTCATAAGTTTTGATGATTTGAATTGTAAAATTCAGTGTTTGGTTGTAAAGAATGGTCAGGGGATGGTAAAAAAGCCCCCTCTAAATCTCCCCCGGTAGGGGAGACTTTTTAAAGCCATCCCTTCCGGGGAGGGTTTGGGTGGGGCTATATTCCCATTCCCACAATTCCCCGTCTTCCTTATCCATTATTGCCCCCAGTAGTTTGAAATTGTTTCTGCGGAGTATGCGTGCCGAATAATTTTCTTCAGCCAAAGTACGGGCCATTACTGTTACATCCGGATCTGTTTTGAGAGCTAAATTCACCAGCGTATGAGCCATTTGTGTGCCGATCCCTTTTTGCTGGTATTGAGGGAAAGTAACATAAGCAATTTCAACTTTGCCATTAACCGGCTTACCTTTAAACGCGGCGCCGCCAACTAATTGGCCATCCAATTGAACGTAATAACAGATCCATGGAGGGGTAAAACCAATTTTCTTGTAAAAATCAATACACATGCCGATGCTCTCCATGCAATCGGGATTGGTATTAAACTCTTTGTTTTGGTGGAGATGTTCTTTTATGGGGATAAGCTCCATTTCAGGATCAAGTATT
>JABDFM010000095.1 GCA_013286565.1 Bacteroidota bacterium | reverse complement strand
CTGATAAGGGTTGAACTATTTGGGATCCTGCCAATTATTCCACCCTGCATATCCATTACCAATAGGGCGGTGTTTTGTGTGTTCTGCTCCATTTTATATTGTTTTTCAGTTAGTTCTTAAATCACTGTTGGTATGGGTTGAAAGCCCAGATCAACAGCATCGTACCTGCAATACGCGAATAGCTATTTTTAGTACAATACTTATAGGTTAATGTTTGAACTATGATGCTACCACCCGCCCTGTAAACCTTGTTTCAAAGCCTCCTGGTAGTTTTCCAGATCAAATGAGTACAGGTAGGGTGCTTTATGCGCTCCGCCTTTACGTGGCGTTTCCGAACGGTTCAAGATACCAAATCCCAGTATCCTGCGCTGAAAGTTGCGCCTGTCGAGTTTTTTATCCAGAATGGTCTCGTATAGCTTCTGCAGCTCAGGCATGGTAAACAGCTTCGGCATCAGGTTATACCCTATAGGCTGGTAGTTCAGTTGCAGTCGCAGGGTATCCAGCGCTGTTTTAAATATCAGGGTGTGATCCAGTTTTAGTTCCGGCAGATCAGCCAGGTCATACCAGCCACAGCTTTCCGAATGATGATCGGGCGTTGGGTTTACGTGTACAAAGTCAACCAGCGCGTAGTAGCCGATGGTTAAAAAGCGGTTAGAAAACCAGTTTTCAGCAGGTGGCAGCATATCCTTATACATGTCGTGGTGCGGCCTCGACCTCTCCGGGTCACCAAAAACATGAAATTGCTGCAAAAATATCTCATCAAGGCCAGTGCGTTCTTTAAGGATACGGTTGGCAGCAGTCTCTATGGGTTCGTCCTTCAGAACAAAACCACCGGGCAGGTACCACGACTCCTCATTTTTCATTTTGAGCGTCAGTACTTTCAGTACCCCTTCATGAAAACCAAAGACTACGCAATCGATCGAAATATGATCGAGATAACTTTCACGTGCTTTTTCACAAAATTCTATAAGTTCCTGTTTGGTAAACATTTGCGCTATTGTACAAAAAATACTTTGATTATACGAATTATAATAAATAGTATTGTGTTCAAAATACACTACCGCCATTTTCGCAGTGGTGCAAAGAAACCAATTTTAAATCAAATTTTTGTAATTACATCATAACCCTGGTTTACAACCCCGATCATTATTAATTTATCGGGATGTTCGCTGATCTGATAAGCCTGTAAATAAAATGAAGAATTATTTCTCAAACCGCCAATCACTGAAAGTTGCTCTATTATGCCTGTTGATTTTACCAGGCAGTATTATTAAGGCACAAACTAAAGACGGTGATGCTAAGATGAACGCCTTTGTTAGCGGCCTGATGCAAAAGATGACGCTGGACGAAAAATTAGGACAGTTAAACCTGGTAACCAGCGGCCGCGCCCTTACAGGATCGGTAGTTAATAAGGATATTGAAGCAAATATTAAAAAAGGAGCCATTGGAGGAATATTCGGGGTCTATGGTACCGATTATATCGGGAAGGCACAGGAAATAGCAGTGAAAAATTCACGCTTACATATCCCATTGATATTTGGGCTGGATGTGATACATGGGCACCGCACTATTTTCCCTATTCCGCTGGGTATGTCGGCATCATGGGATATGGGCCTGATAGAGCGTTCGGCAAAGATCGCGGCCAGCGAGGCAACGGCCGAAGGTATTAACTGGGTTTTTTCGCCAATGGTGGATATAGCCCGCGACCCCCGCTGGGGACGTATCTCTGAGGGCTCGGGCGAAGACCCATGGCTGGGCTCACAAATAGCTAAAGCAATGGTAAGAGGCTACCAGGGCAATGATATGAAGAAAAACGACGCAGTAATGGCTTGCGTAAAACATTTTGCCTTATATGGCGGTGCCGAAGCTGGGCGCGAGTATAATACAGTTGATATGAGCCTTATAAAAATGTACCAGGATTACCTGCCGCCTTATAAAGCTGCTGCTGACGCCGGTGCAGGAAGCTTTATGAGTTCATTCAATACCATAAATGGTGTGCCTGCAACCGCCAATCAATGGCTATTAACAGATGTGCTTCGTAAGCAATGGGGCTTTAAAGGTTTTGTGGTATCAGATTATACCTCGGTTGGTGAACTTACCGCGCATGGATTAGGCGATTTGCAGACCGTATCGGCTCTGGCCTTAAAAGCAGGATTGGATATGGATATGGTGAGCGAGGGCTTTTTATCAACACTTAAAAAATCATTAAAAGAAGGTAAAGTAACTCAGCAAGAAATAGACCAGGCTTGCCGTAGGGTGCTGGAAGCTAAATACAAGCTCGGGTTATTTGATAACCCTTATAAATCTATTAGTGCCGACCGCGAATCAAAAGATGAATTGACACAGGTAAATCGCATAGCTGCAAGAGAAACTGCCGAGCACTCGTTTGTATTATTAAAAAACAAAGCACAGATACTGCCGCTTAAAAAATCTGGTACTATCGCTTTTATAGGCCCCTTAGCTGATAACCATTCAGAAATGCTGGGTACCTGGGTTATTGCAGGTGATCCTAATAAATCTGTCAGCGTGATGGAAGGTATAAAGAGTGTAGCGGGCCCTGATGTAAAAATAATATATGCCAGAGGATCAAACATAACGGATGACTCACTTTTAAATGCCCGCTCATGGTTTGGCGATAAAAAACAGTTGAAAGATAACCGCTCCCCTCAGGAGATGATCAACGAGGCTGTAGAAACTGCTAATAAAGCTGACGTAGTGGTTGCAGTAGTTGGCGAATCGGCTGACATGTCTGGCGAAGCGGCAAGCAGATCGGATATCAGTATACCCAAAAGCCAGAAAGATCTGTTAAGAGCACTGTACAAAATAGGCAAACCTATTGTGCTGGTGTTATTTAATGGTCGCCCGCTTACCCTTACCTGGGAAGACAGCCATTTAGATGCTATCCTGGATGTTTGGGCGCCGGGCACTGAAGCAGGTAATGCGATTGCTGATGTGTTATTTGGCAACTACAATCCCGCAGGAAAAATAACGGCTACCTTCCCGCGCAGTGTAGGACAGATACCTATATATTATAACCACAAAAATACAGGCCGTCCTTTTGATGGTAAAGGCCCTGCCAAATTTAAATCAGATTACATTGATATCTCCAATGATCCGCTTTATCCTTTTGGCTACGGTTTAAGCTACACTTCCTTTAGTTATAGTGATGTTAAATTGAGTAAAAGCAATTTAAAGGGCAATGAAACCCTAACTGCGACGGTTACGGTCACTAATACCGGTAAACTGACAGGTGAAGAAGCAGTGCAGTTATATGTGAGTGATCCGGTGGCAAGCATCAGCCGTTCGGTTAAAGAACTAAAGAACTATAAAAAGATCAGCCTGAAGCCCGGTGAGCAAAAAGAGGTGTCTTTTAATATCACCACAAATGACCTGAAATTTTATAATACTAAATTGAACTACGACTGGGAGCCGGGTGAGTTTATTATCCAGATCGGCACAAATTCAAATGATGTACATGCTGCCTCAGTACAATGGTCTAAATAGGGGATATGGATGGTATTATTTTACCCGATAATATCAGTGGAATAAGAAAACATTCAAAATACCTATAAAAAATATCGGCTATAGCATATAAACCTGTTATAGCCGTTTTTTTGTTTTTTGACCACAAAGGGCAATACTTTTTTATTGTGATTCCCAGTCTATTAAACGTAATATTGACGTTTAATAACATTAAATTAATAAATTCTTAACGATACTATTGTGCTTAGTTATGATGATATTTTAACATCCTCTCAGCTTTAGTATAATGATGTTAATGCTATTTAAACAAAGAAAAAATATCAAAGATATATTCGCTTTTAACCATTTATGATACGAATTTATACCCTTTTATCTCTTGACTGTCGACTATAACAGGTATTTTACATTGCGATTTGTGCAATTAATTAACGATTTTGTTGCGTAATTTTTAATAAGTAATCCATAATTTTTATAAAATTATTGATTACCGACCCTTAAAAATAATTAATTTATAAATCTTTAAAATATACTTGTGTAAACAATACACCTTGTCTAAATTAGATGCAGTACCAATTTAGTTTTCCTGGGTAATAGGAAAACCTTTAGAACCTGATATTTTTATAACATATTGAATTTTTGATACCACTATCATTAGCACGTGCTGATGGTATCGAAAGAAAAAGAACAGCTACTGTTTTTAATATTTATTACTAAATAATTAGATGATAAAACCTTTACATTTTTCTCTTTTTAGTCGGCTTTCACGTTCCTTACATGCTTTTAAGGGGCATCGCGTAGGGGTTTTTGACCCCAGCCAATAAACCATCAATTTCAATACGAATTCTATTATCAACTAAATCAATAAATTAATCAACTAAATCTCAATCTCATGTTTAAAAGTTTACTTCTGAAAGGAAGGACACTGTGCGTACTAATATTATGCACACTCTCCTCATTGGTAGTTACAGCCCAAACAAGGATTACCGGTAAAGTCATCGGCAGCGATGACAAACAACCGATAATTGGCGCTACCGTAAAAATTAAAGGCACAAATGTAGGTGTCGTTACCGACGTTAACGGTGATTTTACCCTTAGTGGGAAAACCGGTTACGTATTGGTAATATCCTATATTGGCTACCAATCAAAAGACGTTACTGTTGATGGGCCATCTTTGGGTACAATAACCCTGGAGGTTTCAAACAGGGCCTTAAATGAAGTGGTAGTAACAGGTTACACCTCACAACTGAAAAAGGACATTTCCGGTTCAGTGGCTGTGGTTGACGTTAACGACGCCAAAAAAATAAATGCGACCACCGCCGAGCAATTATTGCAGGGGCAGGCAGCAGGTGTTACAGTAATTAACTCGGGTGCACCGGGTGCACCAAGCACCGTGTTTATCCGTGGTACTGCTGGTTTTGGTAATACCACTCCATTGTATGTTGTTGATGGTGTTCAGGTTGGCGATATGTCGCAAGTTAACCCAACTGACATTGAAAGCATCAGTGTATTGAAAGACGCCGGTACCGCAGCTATCTACGGTATATCAGGCGGTAATGGTGTTGTTATAGTTACTACTAAAAAGGGTAAGTCTGGCAAAACCACTATTTCTTATAACGGCTTTTATGGCGTTCAGGAACCTCTTAGCGGTAATGTTTGGCACCTGATCAACCCATCAGAGCAGTCAACCCTTGCCTATAGGGCGGGCGACCCGAATGCTGCTAAACTGTATCCCGGAGGCGCTGGTACATTACCTACTTACGGTTACCAGGGCGTAGGCGGTGGCTCTTTTGGCGCTGCGGGTGTTACAAACGACCCAAGTGTTGTAGCTTTATACAAATTTGATGCCGGTAACCCCGGAAACGATTTCCTGGTTCAAAAGTTTAACCAGTCTGGTACCGATTGGTTCCATGCGGTTTTTAAAGCTGCACCTACCGATCAGCACACTATAACTGCCAGTGGCGGTACAGACAAAAGCACCTACTTGTTTTCTTTAAACTATGTAAACCAAAAAGGTACATTACTTAACGACTATGAAAAAAGGTACGCGGTACGTGTAAATACGACTACCAGCGGCCTTAATAATCATGTACGTGTTGGCGAAAATGGTTTTGTTGCTTATGAAGAAAATAATGGCGGTTACAACGGTACACAACAGAATGAAGGCGGTACTTTGGCTTACACTTATCGCGAATTGCCTATTATCCCTATATATGACGTATCAGGCATTCAATTTGGAGGTGGCTACGATGGCCCAACCGGCGAACCATTAGGTAACGGTACTAACCCTTATATGACCCAGGCACAGAATATAACCAATAACGCCCATTTTGTAAGGGTTGAAGGTAATATATTTGCTGAAGCTGATATTGCCAAATACTTTACAGTACGTACCAGCATTGGCGGGTTATTATATAATCAATACTATTGGAATATTGGTTACAATCCTTATAGTAACTATGAGACCCATACCAATCAGAATGGCAATAGTGAAAACGAGCAAATGTCAACCAATTATAACTGGACCAACACCATTGTTTATAAAGAATCATTTGGCAAGCACAATATACAAGCTTTGGGCGGTTACGAACAAAAAGATAATCATGGCAGGCAGTTCAGTGCATACAATTCAGGATTGTTTTCTTTAGATCCTAATTTTGTGGAGCTTGGTCAGGGTACTCCTTCTACCCCACCAGTTAGCTTGATCTATCAGCCGATTGCCGTTGAATCCTTTTTTGGCAAGGTAGATTATAATTATGATGGTAAGTATATCTTAAGCGGTACTATCCGTCGTGATGCTACCTCGATCTTTGCTCCTGGTCACCAGGTAGGTATTTTCCCTTCTGCAACGGTTGGATGGCGTATTTCGCAGGAAAACTTTTTAAAGGGTGTTACCTGGTTAAACGATCTTAAATTACGTGGAAGCTATGGTATAGCAGGTAGTTATGGTGATGTTGGCGGCGGTAATGCTTACTCACAATACAATTTCGGCTTTGGTTCTTCTTATTATGGTATCAATGGTACCAATGCTATTCAACAGGGCTTCTTTAACAGCCAGATCGGTAACCCGAATGTTACCTGGGAAAAATATAAATTGACCAATATTGGTATAGATGGCACTGTATTTAACCATTTGGAATTTACTGTGGAATGGTATAATAAAACTGTTAGTGGATTTTTGTTCTCACAAGGGCTTCCAGCCACTACAGGTGGTGCTGTAGCACCAATTGTAAATGAAGGTGATGTTAAAAATACCGGGGTTGATATCAGTGCAACCTATCATGGCAGGGTAAATAATGACTTTACTTTCAGCATCGGCGCTAATATAACTTCTTACAAAAACACAATTTTATCAGAAAGCAACTCTTCGCAATACTTTGATACATCCCCTACACATGGTAGTTCAGACAACATTGTAAGGGACGAGGTTGGGCATCCTATTAGTTCATTCTACGGTTACCAGGTAATAGGTATTTATCAAAATGCAGCGCAATTGGCATCGGGTCCTAGCTACGCAGGGGCAGCCGTGGGTTCATTTATATACAAGGATACTAACGGAGATGGAAAAATTACAAGCGCCGACAAAACTTTTATAGGTAACGCGAACCCTACTTTCACTTACGGTTTAAACTTGAACGCTGCTTATAAACGTTTTGATTTCACCATGGTGCTTTATGGCTCACAAGGCAATAAGGATTATAACTATACCAAGTACTGGACAGATTTTTACTATACCTTTAACGGTGGTAAAAGCCAGGCCTTATACAACAATGCAGCTATTGTTGCAAATGGTGTAGTTACCAACCCGAGCGCTACTTTGCCTTCAGCGTCTTATCAACAATCATTAGGATCCAACGCTGTCAGCTCATATTATGTTGAAAACGGATCATTCTTAAAATGCCGTGTAGCGCAATTAGGCTATACTTTTGATCCCGGAATACTAAAAAGGATTGGTGTTGATAAATTGCATGTGTATGCACAGGCTACCAATTTATTTACCATCACCAAATACGATGGTTTAGATCCTGAAATGCAAGTGTCTTTAAACCTTCAACAAGGTTCACGTGCAAGTTCGGCGTATGGTGTTGATTATGGAGCTTATCCAAATAATCAAAAACAATACATTTTCGGTGTTGATTTCACATTTTAATTGAAAAAAATAAAATTTTAGAGTTATGAAAAAATCTTAT
>JABDFM010000094.1 GCA_013286565.1 Bacteroidota bacterium | reverse complement strand
TGGCCTTGCCGAACCCATCAACCCTTCTAATGACATGGCGCCTATCAGGTCTGCTAATTGCAAAGCATTGTTCAACCGCTGCACCGCTTTTATAGCGAACGATAGAATAAACTGCGTGCCATTGATCAAAGCCAAACCTTCTTTCGGGCCTAATATGATCGGCTCCAGTCCATGCTTTTTCAGCATTTCAGCAGCGGGTATCGTTTTTCCTTTATCCTCCACTTCACCCAAACCTATCAGCGGTAAAAACAAATGTGCCAATGGCGCCAAATCACCCGATGCGCCTACCGAACCTTTTTCGGGAACGATGGGGATAACATCGTTATCAATATGCCAGATGATCCGATCCAAAGTTTTCGGTGATACGCCAGAATAGCCTTGCGCCAATGCATGCACTTTGGAGATCAGCATTAGTTTGGCTATTTCTTTGGGGATGGGTTTGCCAACGCCCACACTGTGGCTTTTTAACAGGTTTGATTGCAGGGTAGAAGTGTCTTTTTCGGGGATATGGGTATTGCACAATGGCCCGAAACCGGTGTTGATGCCATAAACCGGTATCTCGCGCTCCACGATCTTGCCAACCTCCAGCCACGAGGCACGGATATTGGCGTGTGCAGCCGGACCAACCACCCCCTTTACCTTGCCCGAAGCGATATCCAGGCAGATCCCTATGGTTAAATGGCCCGTGCCATAATTAAAGGACTTGTCCATGCTCCGCTGGTTTTAAGGTGGATAATTTGTGGCCTATTTTATCAGAGAGGCTAACCGATCTGAACGTGGTCTCTATCGCCGTGATTGCCGGTAAAAGATGGAGACATTCGGGATCGGTCGAGATCAGCTCTTCCATGGTTAAACTCAAAGCTTCCCATACAGGTAGTATCTTTTGTAATAAAGCATGCCCGGCTTTGGTCAGTTGCACCAATTGCCTGCGGCCATCATCAGCACAGGTAGTGGTTTTGAGTAGTTTTTTACTTTTCAGGTTGGTAACCAGCTGGCTTGCTGCCGGGTGCGAAACGCCAATGGTATCGCTTAGTTCTTTGATAGACAAAGAATCATTCTGCGATAAAAGATAAAATACCGGGAACCAGCTGGCATCAAACTCAATACCCGCTGCCTGGTAGGTTTTGTTTATTTCCGACAAAAACGCCTCACTCAGCCGCCGCAATCTGCTGCCCAAAACAAGGTAACCAAGGCTCTCATAAAAATTCATCGTGCAATTTATATAAGTGCTTATATAAATGCAAATTTAATTGTAAAAGTACTGACAAAACAGTGTCAGTACTTTCCTCAGAGGGCTTCCGTAAATTTGTATATATCCCGTTGACTCACTCCGACTTTCTCCGCTAGCCAGCGGATGGTCGACCCTCTCTGCTTCGCAAAGAGGGTTAAGAGTTTTAATTTATTTAAAAATCCCTCTTTACCGCTTGCGGTAGAGAGGGTGGTCGAGCGAAGCAAAGACCGGGTGAGTCGACTATACAACATTTCCATGCCCTTGCAATTTATGCTACCGGCATTCCATCATATATAATTAGTTGCGATAACTAATTGAATCGTTCTTTGAAATTTTAAAGCCGGGTGTAGGTATAACCCAAGCTGAATACGACGCATTATCACTTGCAAAAAACCTTCGACAGACAATAATAATCTACACCTTAAATTTAATTTGGATATTGTGTTTAAATAACTAATTTCGAACTACTTATACAATGTTGTTTATAACACTTCCCCTAATTAGTGTGCGAGCTATTACTACGATAGGCATTTAGCGGGATTTTTATTGTTACCGATTTTATTTTCTGGTCTTTAACTTTTTAGCTTATGCAAACACACTTGACTGGTAAATCAGCCGTATTGGCTGTAGTTATCGTTTTAGCTTTTTTTGTTTCCTGGGAACTTTATCTGCGGCATAAAGGAGCGGTACCTGATTACGATGACGGCCCCGAACTTTGGGCGCACACCAGGGCCATGGTATATGAACCCTCTGATAAAGCAACTGTTTTCATCGGTTCGTCGCGCATCAAGTACGACCTGGACATCCCTACATGGGAAAGCCTTACCGGTAATCATGCTATTCAATTATCAATGGTGGGTTCTTCGCCGCGCCACTTTTTAACCGACCTGGCCGATGATACCAATTTCAAAGGGAAACTGGTAGTGGATGTAACCGAAGTGTTGTTTTTCAGTATGCGTGGCAACGAATCCCCGGATGCCGGCATCGCTTATTACAAACACCGTACTCCGGCGCAAAAAGTAAGTTTTATATTGGACAAACCGATCGAAGCGCGCCTGGTATTTTTAAATGAGGGGCAGTATTCCATAAACGCCATGCTGGGTAAGCTGCATATCCCCGACCGGCCCGGCGTATATCCTTTCCTTGATTTCCCTCCGGGTTTCGAGCCCGTCATGTTTAACAGGCAAGACGTTATGACCGCTGATTTTGTAGCCGATACCAACCAGCATAACCAGGTAAAAGCGATATGGGCGCTTTTAAAGGGCGACCCAACCCCACCCATGAGCGGGAAACCTTTAGACACGGTGATGCTATCTGTAAAAAGAGACGTGGATAAAATAAAAGCCAGGGGAGGTGATGTGGTATTTACGCGTACACCATCAAACGGCTTCTTTTTAATGGCCGAACAGCACATGTACCCGCGGAAAGCCTATTGGGACAGGTTGCTAAAAGAAACCGGCTGCAAAGGTTTTTATTATGCTGATTACCATACTACTGCGGACCTGCAATGCCCCGAGTTTTCGCACTTAACGCCAAAGGATGCTGTAGTTTACACCAAAACCCTGATTGGTCTGATCGCGAAAGAAAAGGGATGGGTACACGCAAAAACAGCTGATAATTTGTCCAATTAATCAACCTTAATTATCCTTAAACTTATTACGTCATGGTTTTCAACTCATATACCTTCGTCGCATTCTTTGTCATTATGCTGGTTTTGCATAATCTCCCCATTCCGTGGAAGGCAAAAAAGGTCAATCTGCTCATCGCAAGCTACGTGTTTTACGCGGCGTGGAACCCGCCATTCATTTTATTGCTATGGCTATCAACCGTAGTTGATTTTTTTGTGGGCAGGGCATTATATACTCAGCCCAATAAAAATAAACGCAGGCTTCTATTGGTCGTAAGCCTTATTGGCAACCTGGGTATGCTGTGCTTTTTTAAATACGGCGGTTTCATATTAGAAAACTTTGTGCATATCACCAATGCCTTAGGGCTTGATTATCATCCTGCCAAACCCAATATCATCCTACCTGCAGGTATCTCCTTCTATACATTCACAACGCTTTGCTATACAATTGATATGTATAAAAAGAAAAGCAAACCGGTAAAATCCTTGCTCGATTTTTCCCTGTTCGTTACTTTCTTCCCTCACCTGGTTGCAGGGCCTATTGTTCGCCCGCCGCAATTGGTACCTCAGTTTGAAACAGAACACAAAGCCACCCGCCAGCAATTACTGGATGGCTTAATGTTGCTATCGCTTGGGCTGTTTATGAAAGTGGTGTGTGCTGATGCCCTGCTTGCAAAGACTGCAGATACAATCTTTGGTGCGGGTCGGCCCATTGGCCCGCTGGATGCCTGGGCGGGTGTACTTGCCTTTTCGGGGCAGATATTTTTTGATTTTGCGGGATACTCTACCTCGGCTATCGGCGTGGCTATGTGCCTCGGCTTTATACTGCCGCAAAACTTTTTATACCCTTACGCCGCTATCGGCTTTTCCGACTTTTGGCGCAGGTGGCATATCACCTTATCTGCATGGCTGCGTGATTATCTTTATATCCCCTTAGGTGGTAACCGCCAGGGAAGATTCAGGACCTATATCAATGTGATGATCACGATGCTGATCGGCGGCCTGTGGCATGGCGCCAACTGGACCTTTGTAGCCTGGGGCGGATTGCACGGTGTATATTTATGGGCAGAGAAGGCGCTGAAAGATAGCCGGGCCAAAACCTCGGGCGCAGCAGGCGACGGTGGCGTCCCTGAACCGATTGATGATGGTGTGGCCCCCGCACCAGTTATTGCCACAGCTTCCATGGGCCCCGACCTAACTACCAAACGCCCTGCAGGCTTCCTATATGCGCTGCTTACCTTTTTGCTTATCTGTATAACCTGGGTTTTCTTTCGCTCGGCTACTTTTGGCGGTGCAGCGCTGATGCTGCTTTCTATGTTCGGGCGAATACCACCTGCAGGGCCCCCCGTGCTCACCACTGCAGCTATTATTAAAGTAGGGGTAGTAATTACGCTGATGCTTGCCTTTCATTGGTCAATGCGCAATACCACTGTTTTGAAAACCGCAGGTAAAATGCCCTGGTGGCTTACAGGCACAATATGGGCAGTAATGTTAATACTGATCATTCTAAGCCAGGAAACCAGTAAAGCATTCATTTACTTCCAGTTTTAACAGTATCAAATGATTGTTACAATTTGCAAAAAAGGGAGATAATTGCTCTTACGGGATAAGGTTTTGAGTACCTAAAATTAGGGTGTTTTCACGGTGTGATTTCATTTATTTAATTCCCTAAATTTATGATTATCAAACCATAAACTCCTTTAAAGATGGAAACCGATCGCTATTCAGGCAAATTTGCCCAGCAATACCTGGTGCCTCCTGCTATTAAACCGTTTGAAAATATCGCCCTGGCATTTTCGGGCGGCGGGTTCCGTGCAGCTTCATTTTCACTCGGTGTTTTATCTTATTTAAATAAACTGAAGTTTGAAACCGAAACCGGCGATTTAGCGGGCCATACGCTTTTGCAGCAGGTAACTTACCTGTCATCCGCATCTGGGGGCACCATAGCTACTACCTTATACGCGCTTTATAGCGCGCAAGGCAAAACATTCAGCGAGTATTATGCTAAAGTATTTGAGATACTGAACGGCGACCTGCTTTTGAAACAGTCGTTAGAAATACTTACAGATAAGAACAGATGGAAAATACGGCCCGACAAAAGCCGTAATATCATCAATGCATTCGCTATGGCTTATGACGAAACTATTTTCCAGGGGGAAACACTCGGTTCGCTTTATTATAAGGGAACCAAAGGGCACCTGCAGGAAGTATGCTTTAACACCACCGAGTTTTATACCGGGCAATCCTTCAGGCAGGATACAAAAATGGTAAGTGATACATCTCCTATTGATAAATTTTTTAAATTCGGCAACGAGGTGATCTATCTTGACCATACCACGGCCGCATATTTAAAATTGGGGGATGTACTGGCCGCGTCCTCCTGTTTCCCCGGAGGTTTTGAGCCGATCCTTTTCCCGAAGGATTTTACTTATGCAGATGTTACTGTAGATACGCTTAAAGCCGGCCTCACCATGCTACCGCAAAGGAATGATCAGCAGGAAAAGGATTTTATAAAGGAAAAACAATTTGGGTTTATGGATGGTGGCATAGCCGATAACCAGGGACTGCAAAGCATGATGTATGCTGATGGCCGCAGGATACGCGGGGAAACTACCTTCAAGCCTTTCGACCTGATGATGGTAAACGATGTGGGCAGCCATTATATGAGGCCATACATTGCTCCACCTGCCACTAAAAAGACAGGGTTAAGCTTGCGCGGGTCCTATTTTATTGTTCTTGCCTGCTTCATTATTGCTGTGGCGATGACAACAGTAGGTGTAATACGTTCTTGCATTCCGTTAATGATCGTTGGCGCAATGCTGATTACACTACCCTTGATTTTCTTATCCATAACCTGGTGGTTAAAGAGCGCGCTATTCGGTGTCTCCAAACCCTCATCCCCTTTAAACCTGAAAAGGAACTTTACCGGGGCTATTGTCAAACTTCTTGTGAGTTACTTCACCAGGACCCCCATCGTTATTCTGAAACAAATGCTGCTCGCCCGGTTTGATTCCGTATTGATGATCATGATGAGCGTTTTTATGAAGCGTGTAAGGCAGCTTTTGTATGATAAGTTCTATGGTTCGCAACAATGGCAAAATCGAGCCAAAGGCAATCATATTTATGATCTCTCCTTTTCAAATGATATCAACAGGAATAATTCAGAGCCAAATCCGCCCCCTTATTTAACACCAAGCCCCGATATGCAGAAAGTGGCCGAAAAAGCTTTCAGTATGCCCACTACACTATGGTACGACCAAAAAGAGGAGAAACAACAGCACATGGGAGCCTGTATTGTTGCTTGCGGGCAATTTACTACCTGCTATAATTTATTGGAATATATTGACAAGTTAATAGTGAACGATCCCATATGCTACCAGAATTATAAAACCCGGCTGGATAACCTTAAAACACAATTGATAAACGACATGGACCGCTTTAAAGCAAACCCCTATTTTTGTGTATAATCAACTGTAGACCAGCGTCATGATTAAATATTCCCGGATTCCAGATCAGGAGCGTTCGAAAGATTTTTGAAATCTGTGGGATAGAGCGACTCCCGCCTTGGGGCGGGTGTAGGGTGGGGTTTCGCGGACTATTTTACCCCTACCTCCTCCTTCCCCGAGGAAGGAATCGCACAGCCCACCCACTGTTTTTAATCTTTCGAACACTCATAATTCCAGATCACGGCACCTTCTTAAAATCGTAGGGATCATACTCCACAAAGTCGGCAACTTTCACCCGCACTCCGGTTACCTTGCCGTTCTCCACAGTAAAAGGGAATATTGCCTTGCCGAAGATAGGGTCGGAGAAAGTAACATAAAAGCGGTTACCCCCAAGTGGTTGCAGGTGCGCGTACATTTTAGGGTGATGCTCAAAGCGGATCTCCAGGTCGTTATTTGTACCCTGTGTAATGGTCATTGAGCCATACAGGTCGTTAACATATTTGCCGGTGTATTCGGTAGGCGGCAATTGCGGCAGGCTGTTCAGAGCAACGGTGTCCCGTATCCTTCTGTCCTGCTGCTGATCGGCCAGCTGGCTTGCTTTAAACCTGGCCAGGTATTTTCCGCTATAGTCGCTAAATGGTTTTTTAAAATAGATATCCATGATATCCCATCGCAACGCTTCAAAAAACTCATTCTGATCGGTGTTGGTTAAGATGATAATACCCAAATGCTCTTTAGGCACCAGCGTTACGGATGATAGATACCCACTAACGCCTCCATCATGCATCACCAGTTGGTGGTTGTCATAATCTTGTAGAAACCAGCCTAATCCATAAAGTTCATAATTGCTTTCACCGTTAAGGTGGGTTACTCTGCCTACAATATCCTGTGGCTGGCGTGTAGCCTGTATAGCCGCATTGGGTATCACCTGCCGGGTGCCTACTTTGCCATCATTTAACAACGCCAGCGCCCATTTGCTCATGTCATTCACGGAGGAACTGATGCTCGCCGCGGAGGCAAGCCCATCGAGCATGGGATAAGGTATGGCGGTTAGTTGCCCATTAACAAGGGAGTGGGGTACGGTCCTGTTTAATGACTTGGGCAGATCCACGCTAAGCGCCAGGGTGTTGATCATTCCCAACGGCGCAAAAATATTTTCCTTTATATACACCTCCCATTCTTTGCCGGTAACTTTTGGGATGATCTGCCCGGCAGTTAAAAACGCCGAATTGGTATATCCCCATTTAGTGCGGAATGGATAAGCTGCTTTTAAATGGCCCAATCTCTCTATCACCTCGCTTCGGGTAAGATTGGTATTATAAAAAGTAAAATCGCCCTCAAAGGTTTTGAACCCTAACCTATGGCATAACAGGTCGCGGACCATTGCTTCCTGGCCTGCGTACTGATTATCCAGCTTAAAATCGGGCAGGTATTTGGTCACCTTATCATCCAGCGAAAGTTTATGATCAGTCTGCAGCATGGCCAGGGCGGTTGCCGTAAAGGCTTTGGTATTGCTGCCGATCATAAAAAGGGTATTGATATCCACCTTATT
>JABDFM010000093.1 GCA_013286565.1 Bacteroidota bacterium | reverse complement strand
GAGCGCAGGAACGTAAATTGAAGCAGCTTTCATGAAAGGATTATTATGGATAGCTATTCAGCTACAATTATCAACGCTGTCGATAAAGTTAAGACAGCGGTTGTAAAAATCGAAGTTTTCAGTAATGTGAAAGGAAAAGAGCAGGCTGCCGGCTCGGGGTCAGGGTTTCTTTTTTCGTCAGATGGATTCCTTTTCACTAACAGTCATGTCATCCATAATGCTAAAAAGATTATGGTTATGATGCATGATGGGACAACACACACGGCAGAACTTATTGGCGAGGACCAGGATACGGATTTAGCCATCCTTAAAATCAATGGCGCCGATTTTACACCAGTCAAATTCGGGGATACCGATCAGCTCCAAATTGGTCAGTTGGTTATTGCCATCGGAAACCCTTTGGGATTTCAGCACACCGTAACGGTCGGCGTGGTCAGCGCGTTGGGCAGGACATTGGAAGGCCAGGGAGGCCGGTTGATCGATAGTATGATCCAAACGGATGCTGCCCTTAATCCCGGTAATTCAGGTGGGCCATTAATCGACGGGAACGGCGAGGTTGTAGGCGTAAATACCGCGGTCATCAGGGGGGCACAGGGAATATGCTTTGCGATCAGCATCAACACAGCCAAGGATATCGCCAATCAGCTGATCAGGTTTGGCAAGGTAAAACGAGCTTATCTGGGGGTTGTGATGCAGCAGATCGACCTGGTTCCCAAACTTCGTGCAATTCACGAGCTACCGAACAGGCAGGCGCTATTTATTTCAGAAGTTGCTGAGGGCAGTCCGGCTGCCAAAGCCGGCATCCTTAGCGGGGACATTATTTATTCCTTCAACAGCCAACCGATTGAAACGTCGGACAATCTTTTTAAGTTGCTTACTGAAGATAAGATTGGTCAATTTCAATACATCGGTATCATTCGGAATAACTACAAAACCGAGTTCCGAATAACACCGGTGCAAAAAAACTGAAAAAAGGACTGATACCAACTTATATTCAACAAAAAACCCAGCCAAATTGGCCGGGTTTAAATGCAGTGCACCACATGGGACTGTATTTGACAACTTGAAAGTGTTTTATTGATAATCAAGGCGATAATAAACAACGAAAAACAAGAATTTTCTTGGCTACATGTTATGGTTGAAGCTTTTTAAAGAGTTTTTCAATTAAGGGTGAAACTTTCATTTTATATTCAAGATATTCTGTCTGACCAACGGCCCAAAGACCAATATCATTTGTATTTGTATGTGAAACAGAATTTTGATTACGTCGTTCAAAGAAATCACTAACAAAAGTAATTTCTTCTGTTTTGTAGTTTTCGTCGATCATTTTTTTTGTGATGTCTTTTGCCGTTTGCTGTGTTGAATTAAAGTAAGTTAATTCAAATAAATTTTGAAATTCATTGAGTAGATGATTAAAGCTAACCGAATAATTATGCCCGATTTCATTTAATCTTCTTAATTTAATTTGCTGCGCCAAAGAGATACAAGTGTCCTGATTCAAAAAACCAGTATTATATATTTTAGTAAAGTCAATCTTAATGTTATTGGGTATCAATGAATTTAATATAAGGTCCAAATATGAGTTGGCCTGAATGGCTGCTTTAATTTCTATTAATCTATTTGTTATTTGAGCTTTATAACTATCAAATTCAGTTATTAAAGAGTCCCTCTCAAACTCTTTAGCCTCCGAGATTATGAAAATCATTTGGTGAATGAATCTATCTACAAGTGTCAGTTTTTGGAGTAGGCTTTCAAAAGTTTGAAGATTTAAAATGATAAATTTAAATAGGTTATCGCGATTTTCTTTCGTAACAGTAATTAGGTGAAAGAAAACTTTGGGTTTGATTAATAAATAATCAATGGAATCTATATCCTCAAATATTTTTGAGGTCTTGACCATTTCTATTGCATCCGGACTTCTTGTGTATGCTAAACAGGATTTAAGTATAAGTATGTGATTTAAGTATGCTGATTCTTTTATATCCAAATCAAGTTGTGATAGCTTTGCAGTCTTAGCTTTAAGTCTCTCAATTATTGCGATACACTCTTGGAAAATATCAGGAGCTTTTTTCCCTTGAAGGTCAAGGCTCATAACAGAATCTTTATATAAATCCTCGAAGTCAAATTCCTGATCAAAAGGGCTATCGAAGCTACTACTCTTCAAAAAATTTATTTGACTTTCAACATCTTTAATTTCATATCTTTCACTTTTTGATGTACTTATCGACAGTTCAAGTTCATTCATTAAAAATTCAGCGAAATCATTCTCAATGTTGTAAATACTTTTTCTTATATCCTTGATATTTACGCCTGAATCTTCTTTAAATATCAAATAGAAATCATCTACATACCGGATGTAATTATATTTAGTTGTATTTAAATAATTATCAATGATATATTGATCAAAACTTGAAAAGTAAATTGAACTTAAAAAACTTGATATAATATTTTGATTCGCTACCGGTAAGCCCAATTGTGAGCCATGAAAATAATTAAGAAAGGTTAAAATTGCGCTTTTAGTTTCCTCATCAAAATTTAAGGATTGTTTTAATACGGGCGTACAAGATTTGTCAATAATATCAAGAAGGATTTTATGGTTAATGGTATAAAAGAATGATTTTATATCTAGTGAAATAGCAAAAGTATGTTTGCCATCTTCTGGATTTGTTAATTGTTCTTTATGTGTTAGAAAGTCTTTGTAATCTTCATAATAAAATATTTTACTATTTTCAGGCTGATCAAAATTCAGTTTACCCCCATAATAAACGTTAATACTCTTGCCCTTATATAATTCTTGCTCGTGCGCAATTCTTTTATCAAGTAACTCTCTTACATAAAATCCAAAAGCATAATATATGATCTGCGCATGTAAAGATAAAAAGTGGTATTCCCTTATTTTATAGGCCCGTTGCACGCTAAAATACTTTTTAGCATAAAAAAGGTCTTCAAAATAATACATTGAATCCCGTTTTATATATTCATTGTAATATGTATTTGGATCGATATTTTCAATATTCTCATTTCGATAGATTGTATAATCTAAATTATTGTAGAGCGGACTTTGTTGTAAAAGTTGATATTTAAGCAAGCATATAGATTTTTCAATATGTCGTTCTTGAATAAAATGGCCTAAATGAAATTTTCGTGGCATGTGATCGGTTTACATGATGAAGGTACATATTATACCTTATGATTGAATATATCCCGAATGTATTATTATTCACTTGCTTTTACATAAAAAAGCATTTTTTTGGTGTTATAACCGCACCATTTAAAACAAAAAACCCAGCCAAATTGACCGGGTTTAATTCAGTGCGGAAGAAGGGACTCGAACCCCCACGCCGTGAAGCGCCAGATCCTAAGTCTGGTGCGGCTACCAATTACGCCACTTCCGCATTAGGATTTTTAAGAGGTGCAAAGATAGTTTATTTTTTCTATTTTTTGTGATTGCACCGATTATTTTGGAGCGATTACACTGATTTAAACTCATTCAATAAATTTTCAAAATAAGCCGGTGCATGTAACAACCGGCTTCCATACCATGAAAACAGCTCACCGTCAACCAGTTTGATCCTAGTGTTTGGTAACATGGCTTTAAATTCAGCGATGTGCTTTTCTTTGAATGGGTATGGTTCGGATGATAATAATATTACATCAGGCTTTATTTTTACTAATTCATCAGCCATTGTTTCCGGGTATCTTTCGGTTTCGAAGGCATTTTCCAGACCGCATTTTTGAAGCATAGCATCAATAAAAGTGCCTTTCCCAGCAACGATATAAGGTTTGCGCCATATAAAATAGGCAACCCGAATATCCTGTGGTGGATTATTCAGTTTATTGAATTCAGAATCAATGCTTTGTGTTAACCTGGTCGCTTCAACGTTTTTGCCAACCAACTCCCCTACTTTATTTATCATATCAATGGCGCCGTTAAGGTCGCTGATATCGCTCATCCAAACCGGGAAGCTTTGCATTAATTCTTCTACCTGGCTGCGTTCATTTTCTTCTTTGTTACCGATGATCAGGTCGGGGTTCAACTCTTTTATACGCTTGATATTTAACGTTTTAGTGCCGCCTATTTTTGCTTTTGATTTGATCTTTTCAGCAGGATGGATGCAAAATTTGGTAATGCCGATTATCTCCGCATCCAAACCGAGATCAAATAATAGTTCAGTTTGCGAGGGTACGATCGAAATAATTCTTTTAGGCGTGGACGGCAATTCCACCGGGCGGTTCATCTGATCAATATATACAGGCATTGCGGTATTAGAAGGCGTTTTTATCTCCCCTTAATGTGATCCAAAAGGTAAGTAAAATAATCTTAACGTCGAGCAGGAACGACCAGTTTTTCAAATACCATATATCAGCGTCAACCCGTTTAAGCATCGCTTCGGTATTATTGATCTCTCCTCGCAGTCCGCTGATCTGTGCCCAGCCGGTAATACCGGGTTTAAGCGAGTGTCGTGCCTTAAATTTTTCGGTTAACCGTGAGTATTCCAGCGTATGGTTGATCATGTGCGGCCTTGGGCCAACTATCGACATATTGCCCATCAGCACATTAAAAAATTGCGGAAGCTCGTCCAGGCTGGTTTTGCGTAAAAAAGCACCTGTCCGTGTTATCCGGTGGTCATCGCGTGTAGCCTGCTTGTTATCCGCATCAGTATTTACCCGCATACTCCTGAATTTATAGCACTTAAAGTGGGTGTCGTTGATCCCCGTGCGGTACTGCACAAAAAATACAGGGCCTTTTGATCCCAGTTTGATCAATAGCGCCAGTATAGGCGATAGCCAGCTGATAATAAAAATGATGATGAATAAAGAGAAAATAATATCGAATGATCTTTTAAAGATTCTGTTCAGCATAATTTAACAGGTAGATGGCCTATTGACATTACGCTGGTATTTTGGAAAAGGTTGTTTTGTTAAGGTTGAAAAGTTTGAACGTTGAAAAGTTGTAATGTTATCGTTTACTGATATAGAAAAAATGACGGTTCTTATAACCTTTCAACTTTAAAACTTTACAACCTTCCAACTCAAGAATTATATATCTGGTAAACCCCGCTAAGCGTTCTTTTTTCAGTAGAGCCAACCAGCACAGTGGTTATCTTTTTTCCGATCATGAGTTGTTCGGCCTGGTTGATGTATTCTTCCGGGTCGATGATCACCGGGTTAGCGGTCATCATATCGTGGATATGTAATTGCGAAGTATCCGGGTTGCGTAATAACGCCCTGCGCAGGTCGCCATCAGTGATAACGCCCTCTATCCTATTCGCACTGCCAACAATCACCAGCCCCAGTTTACCTTCCGACATACATAGCAGCATCTCTGTAAATGAAGCGTTTTTGTTGATAAATGGTAGGTTATCCTTACGCATCAGGTCTTTAACTTTCACCAGTAGTTTTCTGCCCAAGCTTCCACCGGGATGAAAACGCGCGAAATCCTCATGTTGAAACTGCCTTGCTTCCATCAAAGCTACCGCCAAAGCATCCCCCATCACTAAAGTAACCGTGGTTGATGAGGTAGGCGCCAGTTCAAGTGGGCAAGCCTCGCGGGTGACGCAAACGTTCAGGTGATGATCGCTGTTTTTGGCGATGGTAGAGTTTGGATTGCCGGTAATACTGATAATGCTATTCTTATTCCACTTTAAAAACGGGATGATCTTCAATACCTCGTCCGTCTCGCCCGAATAAGAGATCAGGATCACCAGGTCATTAGGTTCTACCATACCCAGGTCGCCATGAAAAGCCTCACCGGGATGCAGGAAAAAGCTGGGTGTGCCTGTGCTTGCCAGTGTCGCTGCTATCTTACGGCCTATTAGACCTGATTTACCAACACCGGCAACGATTAATTTTCCTTTAGAGTTCAGTATCGCTTTAACGGCACTGGTAAATTCGTCGCCTATAGCATCTGCAACTTCTTTCAGCGATTCAATTTCGATATCAAATACTCTTTTGGCAATATCTTTCATAGCCTCACCCCAACCCCTCTCCGGTAGAGAGGGGCTTTTAAATTTTCTTAAATTAAAATTCTCCCCTACCGGGGGAGATTTAGAGGGGGCTACAATAAAGGTTTAATTACCTCTTCCAGTTCATGCAGCCTTACCATGTTTGGCCCGTCGCTTAAAGCATGATCTGGATCTGGGTGTGTTTCCATAAAATAACCGTCTGCACCGAAAGCTTTGGCGGCCAGCGCCATCATGGGTACAAAAGTACGGTCGCCACCTGTTTTACCACCTGCCCCGCCCGGGCGCTGTACCGAATGGGTACAATCCATACAAACAGGGTGGCCAAATTTCTTCATATCATAGATATTCCGGAAATCAACTGCCAAATTATTATAGCCATACATATTGCCACGCTCCGTCAGGATCACTTGTTCATTACCGGCCTCCAAAACCTTTTGAGCAGGATAAAACATATCCTGACCTGAAAGGAACTGTGCCTTTTTTACATTTACAATCTTCCCTGTTTTTGCTGCCGCGACCAGCAAGTCTGTTTGACGGCATAAAAAGGCGGGGATCTGTAAAATATCAACCACCTCGGCAGCGATAGCGGCCTGGTAGGGTTCGTGTATATCCGTAGTAACCGGCAAGCCGAAACGTTCCTTTACTTTTTGCAGCATTTCCATGCCTTTTTCAATCCCCGGCCCACGGTATGAGTGTATAGAGGTGCGATTAGCTTTATCAAAAGATGATTTAAAGATCACCGTTACAGGGTACTTCTGCCCTATTTCGGCCACTTTTTCGGCTACGGTATAAAGCAGCTCCTGGTTTTCCATTACGCAGGGGCCTAATATAAAGAACGGCTTCTGCCGTATTTGATCGAACAAATTCATGCACAAAGATGATGATTAGGCACGAATTTCACGAATGAGGCACACGAATTTCACAGACTTTAAATTTATAAAAAGCCATAATTCGTTCAATTCGATCAAATTAGTGCAATTCGTGCTATTTTTGCGGTATGATCAATTACTTCGATTTTTACGGGATACCGGAATCATTTCATCCCGATGTAGCCCATCTGAAGAAAAAATTCTATGAACTGAGCAAGCAATATCACCCCGATTTTTATGCTAACGAGGATGATGAAAAGCAACAGGAAATACTGGAACTGTCCACCATCAACAATAAAGCCTGGCAGGCGCTATCTGACCCAAATAAACGCCTTGAATATATTTTAAGGCAGCACGAACTGCTGGTCGACGGTGCAAAACCGGCATTGCCTGCTGATTTTTTGATGGAGATGATGGATATTAACGAGCGCCTGATGGAAGTGGATGACGCAGATCAATTGGCTGAAATTAATGCTGAGGTACTGGCAGTTGACGGTGATATCAACCAAAAATTACATCATTTGACAGTAGGTTATTCCCAGTTGGATGACACGGCAAAAGAAAGCCGACTAAATGAAATTTTAGATATTTATTATCGGCAAAAATATTTGTTGCGGATTAAGGAGAGTTTAAATACATTTGCAGCCCGGTTTTGAGCGAATTAATCCGACGCTCATATAAAACTTGCCCAGATGGCGGAATCGGTAGACGCGCTGGTCTCAAACACCTGTGGTCGCAAGGCCGTGCCGGTTCGACCCCGGCTCTGGGTACTCCGTTAAAAGCCTGATACGAAAGTGTCAGGCTTTGTTTTTTGATCTCTACCCGTAAAATTTCTTTTGCTACCCGGTTTCTTTCTACTGTATTTTTACTGGTATTGTTATCTTGCGCTTTCTCAGTTAAAACATGAAAAAACCTGTCACCAAACTTATAATATCATTAATTGCCTCCCTTTGCGTTTACGGTGCTAACGCGCAAACCAGTTACGAGTTGAATTCTGGCTGGAAAGAAGTTGAAGTGATGGAAATGAATGTTCAGCCAGACCATGTTCATCTGGTATGCAGCATTCCTCCCAAGATGAGTGTGAGCGAGTTCATGGGTGTGCTGAAGGGTAAGACGGCCATCATGATGTTTAAGAGTTATCCGACGTTACGCAAGAAGCCA
>JABDFM010000092.1 GCA_013286565.1 Bacteroidota bacterium | reverse complement strand
TAAGTACCCGAATAGGTGAGCACACGGTGATATAATTCCGGGTGATACCAGGCCATGATCAAAGCGCATGACCCGCCCGAACTGCCTCCCATAGTGGCGCGACCCGCAGGGTCAGTGGTTAATTTCACCTGGCATTGGCTTTCCACCAGGGGTAATACTTCCTTTTCAATAAATTCTGCATATAAGCCAGACATAGTATCGTATTCCAGTCCGCGCTCGCTGCCCTGCGCATCACCGCTCCCGTTACCAACGGAAATGGCGATCATCACGGGCACTTTATTTTCGGCGATCAGGTTATTCAGCACCGTGAACAACGTATGGTCAGGCCCGTCGGCACCAACAATGAAAGGCGCAGCAGTACCCGGCACATACTGTTTGGGAACATATACTTCGATATGCCGGGTGTATGGAGCTGGATGGCTCGTGGTGACCACCAGCTTAGCCGGGTCCGTTGGATCTGCTGTGCCAAAGGTATTCGGCTCCCGGGCAATCCCCGGATAGATCTTGCTGTCCTTCGACTCCATCGTAAACGTGTATATAGTTCCCTGCGGCACAATGGCCTGAACCGTCATTTCGGGTGCGGGATTATGAGTGGGCCCAATAATAAAATTCCCATTGGAGCCCGGTGAAGGATTGGTTCCATCCGGTAATTCAGTGGCCACAACATAACCGGGCGTATGCGGGTCGCGGGTCGGTATTTGGGCCATAGCCGGGTTTACGCTCAATGCTAACATCAACAACACACTGGATAAACGGGCACTGTCATTAATTTTGGCGGTCTTCATTTATTTTGGTTTAAATGGGAGGTGATGCAGTCTTAGTGGCTGCGTAAAGTCTAAGATAATAAACTATTAGTAGGGTTTTACTATTCACGGATACCGGAATTAAAAAAGCCTTTCTGAATATTTTCAGAAAGGCCTTTGAATTATTGGAGGGAAGAGAATTAACTATCCTTCCCCATGCGACTGCTCATGCAACTCTTCCTGCCTGAACAGTTTGGCGCTGAAATAATCATTATTCATCCGCGAAATATTGGTTAAGCTGATCTCTTTCGGACATTCAGCTTCGCAGGCTCCTGTATTGGTACAGTTACCAAATCCTTCCTCGTCCATTTGCGCCACCATAGATTGTACACGACGGTAACGCTCGGGCTGGCCTTGAGGTAACATACCTAATTGAGATACCTTCGCCGATACAAATAGCATGGCAGAGGCATTTTTACAGGCCGCCACGCAAGCGCCGCAACCAATGCAGGTAGCCGAGTTGAAAGCCTCGTCAGCGATCACCTTTGGTATGGCTATCTCATTAGCATCCGGCACACCACCGGTATTTACCGACACATAACCGCCTGCCTGCTGTATCCTGTCGAACGCCGAGCGATCAACCGCAAGGTCTTTAATTACAGGGAACGGTGCTGCGCGCCATGGTTCGATCGTGATGGTTTGCCCATCATGGAAGGTACGCATGTGCAACTGGCAGGTAGTAATGGCCCTTTTTGGCCCGTGCGGATGGCCGTTAATATATAGCGAACACATTCCGCAAATACCTTCGCGGCAATCATGGTCAAAATATATAGGATCTTCGCCTTTGTGCACCAAACTTTCATTCACCACATCCAGCATTTCCAGGAATGACATATCCGGCGAAATACCTTCGGCCTTATAGGTCACAAATTTACCTGCTGTTTGTGCATTTTTTTGACGCCATACTTTCAGCGTCAGGTTCATGTTGTTAGTACCACTCATATATTTGAGATTTTAGAACCAAGAGTCAAGAGCCAGGAATCAAGATAGTTTTAAATCTTTCTTGGCTCTTGATTCTTTGTTCTTGATTCTACTTATAGCTTCTTTGTGTTAAATGAACATTTTCAAATTCAAGTACTTCCTTATTTAGTACTTCGGGCTGGTTATCGCCTTTATATTCCCAGGCGGCTACGAACGCAAAGTGTTCGTCATCGCGCAACGCTTCACCTTCCGGTGTTTGTGATTCAACTCTGAAGTGGCCGCCGCATGATTCTTTGCGCATCAACGCATCGTCAACCATCAATTCGCCCAGTTCAAGGAAATCGGCTACACGCCCTGCTTTTTCAAGCGATTGGTTCAACTCTTCATTGTCGCCCAATACAATGGCGTTCTTCCAGAAATCAGCACGAAGGGTTTGTATTAAACCTTTGGCTTTTTTCAAACCGTCCTCGTTACGCGCCATGCCGCAATATTCCCACATGATATGGCCCAGTTCGCGGTGATATTCATCCACCGTTTTGTTGCCTCTCAATGCAAGCAGTTTTTCTATGCGGGCTTCCACATCTTTTTTAGTTTGCTCGAAAGCCGGGTTTTTGGTATCGATCGGTTTTGGACCGATAGTTGCCAAATAATCACCCAAAGTATAGGGGATCACAAAATATCCGTCGGCCAATCCCTGCATCAAAGCGGATGCACCCAAGCGGTTAGCGCCGTGGTCAGAGAAGTTAGCTTCGCCTAAGCAATATAAGCCCGGTATGTTAGTGCTCAAATTATAATCAACCCAAAGGCCACCCATGGTATAATGTACAGCCGGATAGATCCGCATCGGTTGTTTATAAGGGTTCTCATCGGTGATCTGGTAATACATATCAAACAGGTTACCATATTTCGCCCTTACGGCATCCTCGCCTAAACGAGCGATCGCCTCAGCAAAATCAAGGAAAACCGCCACGCCCGTAGCGCCCACACCCCTGCCTTCATCCACCATTTCTTTACCATTACGCGATGCAACATCGCGCGGCACCAGGTTACCGAAAGATGGGTATTTTCTTTCGAGGAAGTAATCCCTGTCCTCTTCTTTCAGGTCTGTTACTTTCAGTTCGCCCTTACGCAATTTTTGAGCTAACTCCACTGTTTTTGGCGCCCAAACGCGGCCATCATTACGCAGTGATTCCGACATCAAAGTAAGTTTCGACTGGTGGTCGCCCGTTACCGGGATACAGGTAGGGTGAATTTGTGTATAGCATGGGTTAGCAAAAAATGCACCACGCTTGTGTGCCCTCCAGGCTGCGGTAACATTGCAGCCCATAGCGTTGGTTGAAAGATAAAATACGTTACCATAGCCACCGGTGCATAATAATACAGCGTGACCTGAATGTGTTTCTACTTTACCGTTCTCCAAATTACGGGTTATAATGCCCTGCGCCTTGCCGTCAACCACAACCACATCCAGCATTTCTGTACGGGTGTACATTTTTACTTTACCGGCATTTATCTGGCGGTTTAAAGCCGAATAAGCGCCTAACAATAATTGCTGCCCGGTTTGTCCCCTCGCATAAAACGTACGCGAAACCTGTGAGCCACCAAACGACCGATTATCCAGCAAGCCTCCATATTCGCGGGCAAAAGGAACGCCCTGGCCCACACACTGGTCGATAATATTTACCGATACTTCGGCCAGGCGATAAACATTTCCTTCGCGGGCACGGTAGTCGCCGCCCTTTATGGTGTCATAAAACAGGCGGTACACACTGTCGCCATCGTTTTGATAATTTTTGGCCGCGTTGATACCACCCTGCGCAGCAATGGAGTGCGCACGTCGCGGACTATCCTGGAAACAAAATGCTTTCACATTATAACCCAATTCGGCTAATGAAGCTGCCGCCGAAGCACCTGCAAGCCCTGTACCTACCACGATCACATCGTACTTACGCTTGTTGGCCGGGTTTACCAGCTTCAGGTTAAACTTATGCGTACTCCATTTTTCGGCTAATGGGCCTTTTGGAATTTTAGCATCTAAACTCATATTATTAAATTCTAAATTCTAATCTCTAAATACTAAACTCTCAACTCCTTGTAAAAAAATACACCACCGGCATAGCGGCAAAACCCAGCGGCATGATCACCGCGAAAAACCAGGTGCCGATAAACTCAACTATCGGTGTGTATTTCCGGTGCACCCATCCCATCGTTCGAAATGCGCTCTGGAAACCATGCAACAGGTGGAACGATACAGCGCCCATGGCGATCACATAAAACAACACATACCACCATTGACTAAAGCTTTGCTGTACGCGCTCATGCAGGTCTTTTACCCGCACTATTTCAAAATTATTTTCAGTTTGTACCGAGTTTTCGAAATTGGTTGAAGTAGGTGCAAATTCTACTGATTGAGTTACGCCCGATGAAAGATCGGTGCGGTATTCCTTATAGTTCATAGAGCCGCTGTATTTGTAGCGGTACCAGAAATCGCTCATGTGGATAACGATGAACAGGAAAAGAATAGAACCCAACAGCCCCATATTTTTGGATGACCACGAAGCATCCGATTTGGCCTGCACGGCATAACCTACCGGGCGTGCCTTGCGATTTTTGATCGTTAAGATAAGGGCATACAACGCGTGTACCAGGATTGAAAGGTACAACAGATAGGCAATTACCTCTATCGGTGGGAAATGTGTGAGGAAATTGGCATACACATTAAACGCAAAACCATCGTCATTTTTGAACAGCAAAAGATTACCGCCCAGGTGCACTATTAAGAAAGTACACAAAAACAAGCCTGTTAAAGCCATGATCAGCTTTTTGCCCAGCGATGAGTTAAAGGTTTGTTTAAATTCGCTCATTATAAAATAGATTTATTTAGGCAAAAGTATTTATTTAAATACCAAAAGATACAACGGTTTGGTTGTAATTGATTGGCTAAGTACTATTTAGAAACATTCTAAGATATGAGTTGATGGAGTTAGATTTAGTTGATCAGGTTAAGTGGTTTTATAGCCATTCTATTTTCAACTCCATTAACTAACCTATCGCGATTACCTTATCCTGCAGCACCCCGAATATCCTGTCTGATTTTCGTTTCCTGATAGCTATTCTTCCGGTAAACCTACCAAAAGAGGGTAGTATTGCTTGGTTTGCTCCAAAAGCAAAGCAAGCAATAGTAATGCTTTGCCGCCCGCGGCCGGTTAACGATATGCCGGGATGGATATGGCCGCAAAGGATATATCCCCTGGCTTTTTCAAGCGCTTTATCATTTAAGGGATGATGCAGCATCAGGAAAGGGCCGACCTGCAATTCATCGTGCAGGGCAATATTGAGGTCGTGGTAATACTGATCGTTAATAATATCGTGGTTGCCCCGTATCAGGTCTATTTGTAGCCTTGGAAATTGCCTGCGCCACATCCTGAACCATTCCCAATCGGCGTTCATATCGCTGTGGAACAGATCACCCAGAAAAATGAGCTTTTTGGGCTTGTATTCAAATATCAGGTCGGATAATTCACCAAGGTCGGTTTGCTCCATATCCCGCGGCACGGCAATGCCCGCTTTACGGAAATGCCCTACCTTGCCCAAATGCACATCGGCAGCGATGAGGGCTTTTTCTTGTTTCCAGTAAATAGCTTTTTGGGGTAATAATATAAGATCCTGATCCAGTAAATTAAAATCGAGCCCGGCACATATCGTCATAAGGCAAAGTTAAAAAAAGCCCCCTCTAAACGGCAACGCCTTCATGAACACATTTGAAAAATAATTGCTATGTGAATAATCTCCCCCTGTAGGGGAGACTTTTTATTATATGTATTTTTAATGAAATTTGATCGTGATCCTGACTTCCTCCGGCTTTCCACTGACATTTCCGATCCATGATGCGCCGTACCGTACCAGGTCTATCGCTTTTTGATCGGCTACTTTACTCAAACTTTTGATGATCTTAAAGCCACTCAGGTTACCGCCGTCATCCACCATAAATGATAATCGTACTTTGCCGGTTATGCCATCTGTTGATACAGCGTTCTTCTTCAAATAATCTTTAAAGGCCGCCCATCCACTGCTTGGGTGAGCACTTTCATTACCTGTAACAGCTTCTTTTGGCGTAGTTACTACCACCTCGCTCAGCGAAGCGGTGTTTGGGTCAAGCGCAATATTTAACGAATCGCGGCTATTTACATTTACACGTTTGGCGTTGTATCCGATATAAGCGATGGCAAGTGTTTGATCGCCGGGAGCATTAGGCAAAACAAACCTGCCCATTACATCAGTAACCACCCCATGGGTTGAGCCAACAATTTTTACAGTAGCACCTATGATGGGCTGGCCATCATCCCTGCCAACTACTTTGCCTATAATTTTATTACCCGGCGTTAACGATGTTGGGCTAACCGCCGTCACGCTCCCGAGTATGTCTTTTTTCCTTTGTGCAGCGTAGCCGGTTATGGTTACCCCTTTTAAAGCAGAAGTGTCTTTAGCTTTATATTGATAGGTTGGCCTCGCAATATCCTTATCGGCCATATTGCCCGGAGGGGTTAAACCCAGGCTATAAACCTTGTTTCTATCTGCAGCGGTAGGCTGATTCGTAATGGTAACTCCATCTACTTTCCCCTGTAATGTTTGATACTCGGTAACGGGTGGTACTTTTCTTAAAATATCAGCAGTGCTATTTACGGTATCCCTTTTCTTTTTGAAATCGTAATTTGATACTACCAATTCATTTAAAGCCATGCTGTCCTTGTTAGCCTTGTAGCTTTTTAAGGTTTGTTGGGTAGCTGCCGACATGGGCACCACTACTTCATTCCCCGCATTATTTGACGCAAGATTTTCACCCACTGTATTGGGAAGTTTTTTGCTATAGGCAACAGGCTGACCCGGTTTTATCCCGCTTGCCAGCGTATCACTTTTAGGTAATGCAGATGGCGTCATTACTCCCTTATCCAGATTGGCAGGTTTTATTACCGCGGCCAGCTCTTTTTTCTTTGCCGACTGATTATTGGTGATCAGCAAAATACCTATCCCTAAAATAATTAAGATGGACGCGGCAATGGACAGCGGCACCCATGGGATCATACGCCTCACCTTTTTATCTGTGCGCTGCTGTAAACGGGCAGCTAATTCATCCAAATTTACCTGCTGATCGCTGCCTGCCTGCTCGTATCCTTCCAAAGCATCCATCAAAAACGGATCATCCAGCGCGCGCCTTTCCAATTTGTGCATGGCATGGGCGTCCAGTTCCCCGTTAATGTATTTTTTAATTTGCGATATGTCTTTTTTACTGCTCACGAATTCTTCTCCAGGCAAATTTTCAGGTTGCGCTTACCGTTTTGTATATAACTTTTAACGTCGTTCAGGCTAAAACCGGTGATGTCTGCTATTTCTTTATAGCATTTCTCTTTTAAATAGAATAAGTCGACGCTTTGTTTTTGTACCGGAATTAACTTCTCCATACATCTTTCCAAAGCCGTAAGGGCCTCCTCTTTATTATTATCTTCAGGATGCAAAAAAGGTGTAAATTCCATAACCTCATCCAAAGATACCTGTTCCAGTTTTTTACCCGAGCGCAATTGCATCAAACAATAATTACGACTCAGAACATATACCCAGCTTCTGAACTGTTTGATATCGTGCTGTTTAACTTTTTCTATCAACTCCTCAAATATACCCATTACGGCATCTTTTGAGGCTTCTTCATCTTTCAGGTACTTTAAACACACCCCGTATATTAAAGGCACATACTTTTCAAACAGCTCACCTAATACCGCTACGTCACCACTCTTACGGTAGCTATCCAGCTGCACATCATCATCTATTGTTTTGGTTTTAACCGGCCTTTTAAAAAAGTTCATTTCGGGGCGACAAAATAAAATTTTTAAACCGCTTATGGAAATATGAACTTCTCTGCATCCTTGTTGAAAGAGTTCAATAAAAATGAAAAAGGTGGGGCGAGTGGAATTCTGAATTATCTAAACCTTATCTATACCTAAACCAAATCAGAAGGGTCTTTGTAAAGGGGCCCTTTTTTATTTTGTAGTTATATCACCGCGAACTTGTTAGGCATTGGGGGTAAATAGCTTCCAGTGCCCTTCTGAGACGACTTCAACAATGCCGTCGACTACTTTGATGGCGGTGTGATCGTCAATGGCATACACCGGTACCGGCAGCATGGCTGCCCATTTTTCTGCGTTTTCCATGGAAGCGTCCGGGTGATTGGGATTGTCCAGGTGCGGGATCAAGGCAAATTCAACCAATCCTGCTCCCTG
The DNA here is from genome assembly GCA_013286565.1 of Bacteroidota bacterium. Classification (GTDB taxonomy): domain Bacteria; phylum Bacteroidota; class Bacteroidia; order Sphingobacteriales; family Sphingobacteriaceae; genus Mucilaginibacter. The sequence continues at coordinate 341 of JABDFM010000092.1, read as the reverse complement.
GGCCGTAACAAAAGTCCGGCTTATTTCTCCTTGGGCTGTAGAGAATACTATGTTTTTTGATGTTAGGGCCTTGCCGTTTCCACCACGAGGGTTGCTATAAGCCTCACCGAAGGTGGCACTTACCGCCATACTCCCGGCGCTTACCCCTACATAGACCATCTTGCTGTGCAGCGATGGCAATAGGTCTGCCAGTCCGGACTCTTTCATCCAGTAGCTTAGATATAAGGGATCACCGCCCCAGGCCAGCAGGGCGTCAGCCTCCTCGATTGCTGGCAGCCAAATTTTTCTTTCAATGCTTGGGAGTGCAGTAAGCTCCAACAATCCTAAAGATTTCCAACCTA
>JABDFM010000091.1 GCA_013286565.1 Bacteroidota bacterium | reverse complement strand
GCTGCGGAATGTGGTTATTAATATGGCCGATTTTAATGCTATGGCTAATAAAAGGGGCACGTCAAAACCGCCAAAAGCATCCTTTAGCCTGGGACGAACGCAACTTGCTTTCTGGACAGTTATCATCATAGGCTCATTTGTTTATTTGCTGATCAATTGCAGCCCTCCGGGGGGTATAGAAATACCGGCAATGGATGATGTAAATCTTGCCTTGTTAGGAATAGCCGCCGCAACCACCGTTGTGGCGAAAGTTATAGATAACAGTCAGCAGGATAATGCCACCGATGCCACGATGTCGCAGCAGGATATCCCCTCAAAAGGCTTTTTTACTGATATTATTTCGGATGAAAATGGAGTAAGTGTTCATCGCCTGCAAAATGTGATCTGGACAATTGTTGTAGGGGGTATTTATATAGTTTATGTAAGTACCAAGTTGGCCATACCTGATAAAAGTGTGATCACCACCACCATGCTGACTTTGATGGGTATCAGTTCGGCTGCTTACCTGGGACTGAAAACAACCGAGAATACCACCCCGGTTCCGCAGCCCCTTCCGGCAGATCCGCCGCCTGTTGCTCCAGTGGTTCCGGTACAACCGCCAACCCCGGTAGCTCCGTTGCAACCGCCCGTTGCTCCAGTACAACCACCAGCGCAGGCTGGCCCGTTGCAACCACCCGTTGCTCCGGTACAACCGCCTGCTGCTCCGAGCCCACCTACACCGCCCACAGCATAGCATGGCTTGCTGACCAAACGAATTATTTAGCATTGACAGATTTTAAATTTGTCAATGCAAAGTATTACATTACCCAACGGAACACCCGGCACATGGATATGGAATCAGAAGGTATATCCATTAAGTAGGGTGAAAACAATTTGGAGCTATGATACTTATAATGCTGAGTTAAAACAAAACCCCATCATACAATTAAATGAACTGGATACTGTTGGCCGTTGCCTTATATACTGTTATCATCATTATTGTATGCCTTAATATTATTTACAATACCCCATCAACAGCCAAAGCTTTGGCTTATGTACTGGTTGCTATCTTCGTGCCTGTTATTGGCATCGCTATTTATTTTACCGTTGGGCTCAACTACCGCAAAAAGAAACTATACAGCAAAAAGATTGTCAGGGATAAAAATGCGCTGGAAGATCTGCGGCAACGGATAACACTGGCGTCGGAAAAAGCATGGGATACCAAAGAACCAGCCATTGAAAAACATAAAAAACTGGCACTCTATCTTTTGAATGATGGAATGAGCCCTTTATCGGGCGGAAACGAGGTGAAGCTTTTAATAAACGGCGAAAATAAGTTCCCCGAAGTATTAGAGGCTCTAAAAAATGCCAAACACCATATCCATATAGAATATTACATTTTTGAAGACGGTGAAATAGGGGAACAGATAAAAGATATCCTGATACAAAAGGCTAAGGAAGGCGTCGAGGTGAGGTTTATCTATGATGATTTTGGCAGCCGCTCCATCAGGAAAAAATTTGTTGATGAACTGATAGATGCCGGAGTACAGGCATTCCCATTTTATAAGATACTATTTATCATACTGGCCAACCGGGTAAATTACCGCGATCATCGTAAAATAATTATTGTGGACGGTTGCACTGGGTTTGTTGGCGGTATCAATGTAAGCGACCGTTATATCAATAAACCGGGTCAGCTTTATTGGCGAGATACGCATGTGAAAATTAGTGGTCCGGGTGTCTATTACCTGCAATATTTGTTCATCTGTGATTGGAATTTTTGTTCGGGTAAGCATTTAAAGCTGGAAAGAGAGTTCTTTTGTACTACCCCAACCACTAAAGGCAAAGCAACGGTGCAGATAGCTGCCAGCGGCCCCGACTCGGATGTGCCTACGCTGATGTTCTCCATGGTACAAACCATCGGTTTAGCAGAAAAGGAACTGCTGATTACGACGCCCTATTTTATTCCAGGTGAGAGTATTATGAATGCCTTGCATGTAGCGGCATTGAGTGGTGTTAAAATAAAGATATTAGTGCCGGATAAATCAGACTCGGCTTTGGTGAATGCAGCAGCGCGTTCTTATTACGGCGAATTATTGACCGCCGGAGTAGAGATATATTTATACAAAAAAGGCTTTGTACATGCCAAAACAATGGTTTCGGACGGGCAGCTGTGTATCATTGGTACAGCCAATATGGACCATCGCAGCTATGAGTTGAATTTTGAGGTGAACAGCATGATCTATGATACATCCACAGCAGAACAATTACGGGATGTGTTTTATGAGGATATAAAAGATGCTAAAAAGATAAATGCCAATACTTGGAAAAAGCGCCCGTTTTATAAGCAATTGCCCGAAAAGGTGGCGAGGTTGTTATCCCCGCTTCTTTAGAAGTTGCAGTAGCAGTGAAATATGCCAACTACTACTGCTACTCAAAATTAAACCTTCTCAACCACTACAGCCGTTCCATATGCCAATACTTCGGTAACGCCCTGCATTACTTCGTTGGCATCGTAACGCATGTTGATGATCGCTGTGGCGCCTGCTACTTCGGCGTGTTGTATCATCAGCTGGTAAGCTTCTTCACGCGCATTTTCGCAAAGCTCTACATAAATAGAGAGCCTTCCGCCGAAAAGTGATTGAAATCCGCCTGCAATATTGCCAAGGGCACTGCGGCTGCGTACCGTAATGCCGCGTATTACGCCCAAATGTTTAACAATTTTATAACCCTCCAACGATGTGCTTGTAGTAACTAATGAATGGTCCATTTTTAATGTGTTTTAGGTGATCGGTAATTAATCAAATATAATTTATATTAAGATAAAGTGGATGTGCTTATTGTTACAAAAAGATATTGTTATTAATAAAATGGCAGGTATAATTATTTTTTTGAAACTTTAAAAAGTTTGTACCGTACAAGATGAGTAATTGTGATTTTTTTAATGGTTTAATAAAATTAAAAATCCCTGGTCTGAAAGGTCGGGGATTTTTTTTGTGACATGATGCCCAATATTAATGGTCAACCATCAAAACCACATAAGCTAACTCTGTGAGGAGTTTGAGGCTTGTGCTGGACTTTGCCCTTGTTCGGGAGTTACTGGCGGGGTTGCAGCGGTAACAGCCTGAAAAGGATATTTTACAGGCTTTTTCTGCCTGTTTATTTTTAGCAGATCAGGTTTTAAATAAGCTACGGCCGCAGCGGCGATCAGTAATATTCCCAGCACCAGGAAAATGTAGCTGAATTTTTTATTGCCGGGTGTCAGCTCATAAGTAAAAATAGGTTTACCGAAGGCGTTTTTATCCTGTGTGATATTGCCGGCGCCATCAGGGATGTTCAGCTTTATCAAATCCTGCAAAAGTGAACCGTTCGAATTATAAGAAGCAGTCATCGCATAATTTCGGTCACTGATCTTGGTAACATCAGGATTTTTTAAGCCGACATCAATTTGCCATTGGCCGTTATCGTTTATTTTAGCGAAACCAAGCGCATCGAATGATAAGGTAAAAGTCCGGTTCATTTCATCCTCTTTATAACTAAAGTTCTGGAGATAAGCTTTTGGTAAACCCCGTTCCATTTCTCGTTTCAGCAGGTCTGCAGCATTGGCGCCATATATCTTTTTGTAATTATCCCATTGGCTAGCATTAAAGGTCCGGCTTATCTGTAGGTGGCCATCTCCAAGATTGTCTATGGTGTAATCAATATTTTCCTTTAACGGGTCAAGCTGTTCCTGTGCACTAACCCTTGAGTAAGTGATGATCAAAAATGCTATTATGAATAAATATATTTTTTTCATGATAAAGGATTAACGTATTGTTGAAATAATTGAATTAAATATACCCGCGTACCCACTAAAATCCGGACTGCCCAGGGTAACTCCTACAACGCCATTGCCGCCGTTTCTGAAAACACCTTCCCATCTTCGCTGCACTCCATTGGAAGTGGTAGTTCCCTGGTACATGCTGTATCCGTTAGATATACCGGTTCTTTGATAAGCAATATATAGCCCCAACGCTGCTAATCGTGTGCGCATGATATACAAAGCCTGATCGGGAGTGGATGCAGGTACGTTCCAAACGCTGACACCGGTTTGCTTATCACTTGTCCCAACCTGGGCTACCAGGATATTCAATTGTGCAGAAGGATAATCTAAGCGGCCCCATTCGCCGGGATAACTAAAGCTAATTGCGCCAGAAAATGAATTACCCAGGTTTGATGCATTATTATTGCCGCCACCGCCGCCATTATTGCTCCTGCGTGGCGTAGTTCTTGCAGCGGGCCTTTCCGTATTTTCTGCAGTTCTTACAGGGGCCGAAGTAGCGGCACCGTTTCCGCTGAAAGTAGCTGCAATATCATCGATCTTTTTTCTCAGGAAATCATCATCTGATAGCTCCATGGGTACAACGCCCTTGGCTTCAAGGTCATTAACATCAATTACCAGGTACCGGGTATCTCCCTGCTGCCTTGCCTGTACAAACGCCTGCAGGTTTTTCATCCCAAGCGCATAAGCATCCTGTGCGCTTAACCTGCCTCCAAGCCCAGCTCCGTTTACCCCGGTAGCTTCAATGGCATACCACAGGTTATTAACCAGGATACCCGGATAGGCGTGGCCTGGTATCAGAAATATAACGGGATGCAGACCAGCTGCCTTCAGCACGCTGGCATACATTAATGATAATTCGATGCACAAACCGGTATTACCGGTGATCACCTCACGTGGTAAACGGGCGCTTTGTACGGTGGAGCTTACATCGCCTAACTTTTGCGGAATACCTTCGGTACCGCTGTAAACCATGCCGCTTACTAAAGTTGCCTGGTATAGACCCATTAAAAATTTTACAGCATCTTCAGGTTTACCCGATACAGAGGCAGCTTCGCCATGCATCAATTTTTCCTGCACCTGCGCAGTATAATATTTTACGATGGGATCCTCAGGCGTTACCAAACATGGCAATAGCTGGGTGTTGTGCATCATGTCGGGATAGCTGGTAACTTCATCGGGCGGTATATCAGTGTAAACAAACTGGTTACGGCCCATCATATTAAAACCAAAGCTTTCCTTTTTAACCTTGCCGCCATTATATTCTATCTTGATCTCGCCGGTTTCCTGCGATTGGGTCATCCTGTTTACTACATCATCCTTAAAATGAGGATAACACACTACCACCATGTGCTGGCCGGGGTAAACCGCAGGAACAGCGTCCTGGCAATCAGTCCAATCTATTATATTGGGTATCCGGTAGGATACCTTCACATCATGCATAATGGTATTCCCATTATTTGTCAGCAACATTTTAAAAAAATAGTATTCGCCGTTCAATGCCTGCGGGTTTGCATAAACCTTATATACTGAGGGCATCATATAACTGGCGCTGCTAATTTTAACATCCAGGTTATCCTTGCCAAAGTTGAAGAAATAGCCACCTAAAGCAATAAGGCCCAAAACACCCAAACTAACGGGTAGAATTAATTTTTTCATGTTGAAAAATGAATTTTAATAAATCTCTAAATGTAAATATGGGAACAGATGTAATTAATGCTCCAAAAATGTTTTTGGAGAATGGTGTTGAACCAGTATGCTTTTCAAAGGGTTATCCCTGACACTAAATGTCAATATAATTATATAAATATACAAGTATCAACTTATTAATTTTCAATATATTAATAAGATTTATTAAAGGGAACTTATTTTAAACAATAGTTACAAATTTTAATTTTTGATGTATAGTTGCCCTCTAAGCAATTGATTATTTATGCCTTGCAAATCAGGAGCTTATTCGAGCCGATTTATAGGAAAGCACAGTTAATTTAACAATATGAGGTAAATAGGCTGTATAATACCTGCAGGTGCGATAATTATTTTGTTATTTTGCCCCAAAATCACTATTGGCATGATGTCAATTGTTAAATCATGTAAAATAATAGTGACCTATATAATTAATAAATGGAAAACCCGTTATCAGCGTAAATTATATCATATGAATAAACTCAAACTAATCACTTATCTGCTTTTATGTGCCGCCATTATACAAGGCTGCAAAAAGGATCCGGTAACAGGTTATGCTTATACAACCGCACCTTTCCAGGCTAATATTGATGGGGCCACCTGGGCACCCAAATCCGATTCAGTAAGCACTATCATAACCTATAATTCGGCCACGAAGACCAAGGTTTTTAACTGTATTGGCACAGCACAGCAGAAACAGGTTAACATGACCATTACATTAAGTAATACGGATAACAGTGATAATTTCACGATAGGTAAATTTAATATCGACTCAGTTACTGTAACCGCCCAATATAACACTCAGCAAAAAAACTCGGCAGGCGCCTATGTTTTTTTACCGCATGGAGCAGTCGGCCCAGGCTCGGGCAGTATCACTGTTACAGCGATAGACCCGGTAAAGAAAACGATAACAGGGACATTTTCCTTTTATGCAAGGACACCAATTTATGATAGTTCGGGAAATGTGTTATCGATCAGTGTTGATAATATTACCGCAGGCGAATTTGACGCTATCCCTTATACCTTCAGTAGTAATTAATTCAACCTTTAAAACAAGCATCAAATGTATATATACAATATGAAAAGACTTTTTACATTGTTATCGATATCCTTAATCACATTAGTAGGTTTTAGCGCAAAAGCACAAGTTAAAAGCTATATCGGCTTGTACGGGGGCATATCCACTGCAGTGAGTAACTTCGGGCAAAGTACTTATGACAATAACCAGGCGGGTTTTGCTAAAAGAGGCGCTACTTTCGGATTAGACGGCGCCTATTATTTCTATAAAAAATTAGCTATCGGCGCAACTATATCCTTCCAGGATCAGGGCGAATTGAATAGTACTGATGTTGGCAATTTAGCAACAGGTTACACCAGTTCTTTTAGTGCAGACAACTCATCGGTTACTTCTAATGGTCGCTATCATAGCCTGAATATATTATTGGGGCCACAGTATTCTTTTGAATATCACCAATTTATAGTGGACCTGAGAGCTTCGGCAGGAATAATAAAGGTAACCTCGACACCTGATCTTACAACTACGATAACAGGCGTACCTGAACAAACAGCAACTTTTGAACAGAAAAGCGCATCAACTACAATTATGGGATATGGTGGTAATGTAGGCATACGCTGGAAATTCAGCGATAACTGGTGTTTAGGTATAAAAGGAGCTTATGTTGGTTCGCAAGGCTATACAGTTACCAATAGTGGTCACACCACGGCAACTACTGTTGGCCGCCTGGTAACCAAACAACCGGTTAGCGAAATACAAACTACAATAGGTTTGACGGTTAATCTGTAAGGATTTTCGGTTGTTGATTTTCTGTCCGTGCCTCTAAAAGTATGGACGGGAAATTTAATATAATTTAAGCCCCAAAAAGGATAATGAAAGTAGCAATAAGAAAGACTATGAGCAAAGGTTTCTTAATGCTCTTGTGTTCATAATCATCGTAAGGAAAGTATTTTTTAAAGAAATACTCGACTAATATGCCACCGCCTATTATATTGACAATAGACAAGTAGATAACTATTTTCGGTTTTTGCAATATGGTTGGATCATTTGGTGCAATTCCCATCGCTTTTGCAACATAGCTTAATGAAATCCCCTGTAAAAATTGATAGACAATTACAAAAAGCAATACCATATTCCCTTCTTTTTTATAACCTGTGGAGCGAAGGTTAAGCATTAATAGAATGCCACCGATAAGAGGGGAGAAAAAAATAGAGAATCCCAAAACTGCCCATTTTGAATAAATGGCTACTCCCTGCTCATCCGGTTGTTGTTCTTCTGTCTCATCAATTAACATGGGGCAAAGATAAAACCATTTAATGAGTTCATGGGGTTAGTTTTCATTTTAAGAACAGGCACCCATAGACTAAAATGACCGGCAATGTAAATTACATACCGGTCATTTTCCATATATATTATAACCCAACAAAAAGCAAATTACCTTACAGGGGGCTTAGGCGTATTTGGGCTGGGAGGGTTTGGCGGATTAGGGTTTGGACTTGGTGTAGGTGCAGGACTGGGTGTTGGAACCGGTGGGTTCGGATTAGGAAGTGGCGGTGTTGGGCTTGGATTTGGTTTTGAAACCGTATCTATAGTTTTTTTTATTTTTTTGGTTTTTTTGGAAGGTATAGTATCCCTTAAACTAACTGTTTTATCCAAACCAATTATAGCCTTATTTTTATTAGCTACAGGCTGATCACCTTTTGCAATGGTAAACTCAAACAACCCGGCCACAGATGCCGCGATAATAAATGCACTTAACTTTTTCATGTTTTAATTATTTTAGTGATTTAGATATTAACTGAAAAGATAACGACGGGTTATTTATTATGTTTTAATTAATTTTTTATTTTTTGAG
>JABDFM010000090.1 GCA_013286565.1 Bacteroidota bacterium | reverse complement strand
GATACCGAGATATTGCTAACCCAATACATGCAGATGAAAAGAGTTGAAAAAAGTATTTCGGAATATTTAGGTTCGGTAATTATTAAATAATGGCTCAACACCTCGAACTGGGCCGCAAAGGCGAAACTTTGGCAAAAACTTTCCTGGAAGATGCCGGTTACGAAATACTGGACGAGAACTGGACGCATGGAAAAGCCGAGATCGACCTGGTGGCTTATAAGGATAGAGTGATCATATTTACCGAGGTGAAAACCCGCACGGGCAATGGTTTTGGCGAACCGGAGGATTTTGTGGACAACCGCAAACAAAAATTATTAGCCGCAGCGGCTGATGAATATATTTACCTGATGGATCACCAGGGCGAAGTGCGCTTTGATATTATAGCCATCCTGTTTGATAAATACGCAAATTATACATTAAAACATATCGAGGACGCCTTTTGGCCCTCTGCTAACAAACTATGAAAAACGCTATATATCTATTTTTAATTGTTTTAACCGTATCGTCATGTGGGTGCGGCAACAAAACTAAACAGGAAGACGTCGCCCTATCATTAAGCCCGGATGCCGGCACAACCTACAAGGCAGGAGATGCCGTTGCAGTCAAGATCAGTTACCCCGCGGATATTAAACCTGATTCCATTGTTTATTTGGTTGATTCTACCAGGTTTGCTTCTAAAAAGGATTCATCGGCCATCAGTCTTAAAACAGATACCCTGCCTATGGGTCCGAGGGTGATTACCGCAAAGCTATATCAAAGCGGCAAAAGCCAGGATGTATCAACCAATATCGTTTTATTCCCATCTAAAGCGCCAGAAGAATATACCTATAAGATCGAAAAAATTTACCCGCATGATACCAGCGCCTATACTGAAGGGTTATTATATAATGACGGCTATTTATATGAAAGTACAGGCACCAAAGGGGAGTCGGAATTAAGAAAAGTAGACCTGGAAACCGGCAAGGTGATACAAAGGGCTAAACTAGATCCTAAATATTTCGGAGAGGGCAGTGTTATAGTTGGCGATAAAATAATTATGCTCACTTATACCGATAAGATTGGATTTGTATTTGACAAAAACACCTTTAAATTACTGAGCACCTTTAATAATAATGTCGGTGTTGAAGGATGGGGGATGACCTCCGACGGAAAAAAACTATACATGGACGATAAGACCAACCGGATATGGTTCTTAGATAAAAACAATTACCGCCAAATTGGTTTCATTGATGTTTATGATGATAAAAAACCGATTGATAGTGTAAACGAGCTGGAGTATATCGATGGAAATTTATACTCAAATGTGTACACTACGGATACTATTCTAATGATCAACCCCAAAACAGGGGCAGTTTTGCATCGAATCGACATGAAAGGCCTCTGGCCAGAAAAAGACAGGCCCGCCAATTTTGATGATACCAATAATGTACTAAACGGAATAGCCTGGGACGAAAAAGGCAAACGCATGTTTGTAACCGGCAAAAAATGGCCGCATTTGTACCAGGTGAAGTTTGTGAAGAAATAAGCCTCACCCCAAACCCCTCTCCGGTAGAGAGGGGCTTCAAAAAACCGATTAAAAAAGTCTCCCCTACAGGGGGAGATTTAGAGGGGGCTTTTCCAGCTTTTATACTGATTGATCAACCCGTTAGTTGATGAATCATGGCTGCTTACCTCATCATTGTTTCTCAATTCAGGAAGTATCTTACCAGCTAATTGCTTGCCCAGTTCAACACCCCATTGGTCAAAGCTGTAGATGTTCCAGATAATGCCCTGTACAAATATCTTATGCTCATACATCGCGATCAGCGAACCTAATGAGCGCGGTGTTATTTTTTTAACCAGGATAGAATTGGTAGGCCGGTTGCCATCAAACTCTTTGAATGGCGCCAGTTTCTCTATTTCTGCATCCGTTTTACCCGAACCTTTTAATTCCGACTTCACTTCTTCTATAGTTTTGCCATTCATCAAAGCCTCGGTCTGTGCAAAAAAGTTGGATAGCAACATAGGATGATGTTCGCCGAGCGGATTATGTGACTGAGCCGGCGCGATAAAATCGCAGGGGATCAGTTTGGTGCCCTGGTGTATCAATTGGTAAAAAGCATGTTGCCCGTTAGTGCCGGGTTCGCCCCAGATAATAGGGCCGGTTGAGTAATCAACAGTCTGGCCATTGCGGTCCACGTGTTTGCCGTTGCTTTCCATATCGCCCTGCTGAAAATAAGCAGCGAAGCGATGCATATATTGGTCGTAAGGTAGTATGGCGTTGGTTTCCGATTCAAAAAAGTTGTTGTACCATATACCAACCAGCGCCAGCATGGCGGGAATGTTTTGTTCCAACTCGGTATTTCGAAAATGGTTGTCCATATCATGCGCACCAGCCAAAAGCTCTGTAAAGTTCTCGAACCCTACGCTAAGCACGATGGATAAACCAATAGCGCTCCATAACGAGTAGCGTCCGCCTACCCAATCCCAAAACTCAAACATATTTTTGGTGTTGATACCAAATTTGGATACCCCTTCTGCATTGGTAGACAGAGCTGCGAAGTGTTTAGCGATATCTTCATCTTTTGCGCCTCCTGCGATGGTCCAGTCGCGGGCACTATGGGCGTTGGCCATTGTTTCCTGTGTGGTAAAGGTTTTGGAGGCGATCAGGAAAAGCGTGGTTTCCGGGTTGAGTGGTTTTAGGGTCTCCACAATATGGGTTGCATCAACATTAGATACAAAGTGCAGGTTCAAATGATTTTTGTATGATTTCAAAGCTTCAGTCACCATCACCGGCCCCAGGTCAGAACCACCGATACCGATATTTACTACATCAGTGATTGCCTTCCCGGTAAAACCTTTCCATTTACCCGATATGATCTCTTCGCTAAAAGCTTTCATCTGTTGCAAAACTTTGTTTACATCAGGCATCACATCTTTCCCATCCACATAAACTGGGGTATTGCTGCGGTTTCGCAGAGCAGTATGCAATACAGGGCGATCTTCAGTCACATTGATCCTCTCGCCGGTGAACATAGCCTCGGCTGCCTCTTTTACCCCACACTCTTTTGCCAGTTGTATTAATAAGGCTACAGTTTCTTCATCGATGCGGTTCTTGGAATAATCAACCAATATATCGTTGAATTGGATAGAGAATTTATTAAATCGCTGATCGTCAATTTTAAAAAGGTCTTTAAGATTTTTTAAATTGATATCAATAAAGTGATCGGCCAGGTATTTATAAGCCTGGGTGCTGGTGTAATCTGTGTTTGGCATCATAATTGATATTTTTACAAAAGTAGAATAAATATTTACCTGAATATTAAACCCGAAATTATAAGTTTTGTGTGAAGGTTACACGTCTTTTTGGTGTAAAAATAACACCTGTTTTCGGTGTAAAAACAACACACCATACATAGTGTTGATTTTACACCGAAAAATTGTTAAATTATTAAAAATATATGACAATTATTTTGAATTTATAAAAAATTAAATAATACCTTTGTCTATATGGTAAACAAACCAAGCGTTTGTCATCAATTTGTTAATCCGTTTAAAAAGTAAAATTTATGTTCGAAAAACTCTTTTTGCTTGTAAAAAATAACGCCGGGAAGGCTGTTATGGACAACCCTGAAATACCTGAAAAATACCGCGAATCGGTTATTAATGAGGCTTCGAGCTCCATTATTGAGGTTTTAAAAGGACAAATAGAATCGGGAAAACTGAAGGATCTTGTAAAATTCTTCCAATTTCCGGAGACCTATAAAAATCCTTTGATCTCCAGTGTGGTTAACAAATTTGCAAGCAAGATGAATAAGTTTTACGATATCGATCTTTCATCGGCATTGGTTACAGCAAATTTATTGATACCGCCTGTGATGTATGAATTGATCAAACAATCAAAAATTGAAGAGCATAAGGAATTTGCGTTGAGTACATTCTTAAACAAGATCAATGGCAATAAAGCCGACCTGAGCATACTGGTACATCAGATGATGGCCGCCTGATCAGTTTCGGACAGATAAAATAAACACCTACCTATAAAAACAAGTTCAGAGGGGCTGTAAATTAATTTTACAACCCCTTTGGCATTTTAAGCCCCACCCATAAGCAATATATCTGTACATATAATTTATATTTGCCGCATGACTAAAGAACAGGTACAGGATTTGAGGGATAGAACAGCTTCCCTGAGGAGGCATCTTTGACATCGATAAAAAACTCGGTGAGCTTCAAGCAGAACAGGAGATAACCATCGGCCCCAACTTCTGGGATCAACCTAAAGAAGCCGAGAAGGTATTGGCTTCCATCAAATTAAAAAAAATCTGGACAGATGCTTTTCAGAAAGTGCTCTCGGTTGTAGAGGACACCGGCGTGCTGTATGAATTTTACCAGGCAGGCGATGCTACCGAAGCCGAAATGCAGGAGCAATTTAATGCAGCCACAAAAGCGGTAGAAGAGCTTGAATTTAAAAATATGCTCTCGGCTGATGAAGATCAGTTGAACGCGGTATTGCAAATAACAGCCGGGGCGGGTGGCACCGAAAGCTGCGACTGGGCCGGTATGCTGATGCGCATGTATATTATGTGGGGCGAGAAGAACGGTTATAAAGTGACTGAGCAGGATTTCCAGGAAGGAGATGTGGCCGGGATAAAAACCGTTACACTTCAGTTGGAGGGCGAATTTGCCTACGGCTATTTAAAGGGCGAGAATGGGGTGCACCGCCTGGTGCGCATATCACCGTTTGACTCAAATGCCAAGCGCCATACCTCGTTTGCCTCGGTGTATGTTTATCCATTGGTGGATGATACCATCGAGATCGACATTAACCCGGCTGATATAGAATTTGAGACCTTTCGTTCGGGTGGTGCGGGTGGGCAAAATGTGAACAAGGTGGAAACCGCTGTGCGTTTGTATCACAAACCATCAGGGATCATTATCAAAAACCAGGAATCACGTTCGCAATTACAAAATAAAGATAACGCTATCCGTTTGCTAAAATCACAGTTATACGAGATCGAGATCCGCAAACGCCAGGAAACCAGCAACGCGATAGAAGGCAATAAAAAGAAAATTGAATGGGGCTCACAGATCAGGAATTACGTGTTGCACCCTTATAAACTGGTTAAAGACCTGCGCACAGATCATGAAACTTCAAACGCGCAAGCGGTACTGGATGGCGAACTGGATGAGTTTTTAAAGGCCTACCTGATGGAATTCGGCAGCCCGAAAAGTTAAATTATAATTAGGATCATGATCAACCGATTAGCAGTTTTATTTATGCTGGCATTAGTTTCGCAATCACTTTTTGCCCAACAGCAAAAACCTATTCTTTTATATCCTGATGGTGTGCCCAACTCAAAAAAAACTCCGGCCAATTATGTGGAGAAACGGGTTGAATATATTGTGAGCCTGGTAACGGAGCCAACGATTACACCCTATTTTCCCGAAAAAGGTAAGGCAAATGGCACCGCTATTATTATATTCCCGGGTGGTAGTTACATCAACCTGGCTATGGGTCACGAAGGGCAGGCCGTAGCCGAGGAGTTTAACAAAATAGGCGTTACCGCTTTCGTGGTAAAATACCGGCTGCCAAGTGACGAGATCATGGTGGATAAAACCATAGGCCCCTTACAGGATGCCGAACGTGCCATACAAATAGTAAGGCAACGAGCCGCTGAATGGGGTGTTAATCCATCTAAAGTAGGCATCATAGGCTTTTCAGCAGGCGGGCACCTTGCCTCTACATTAGATACCCATTTTGATAAAACGGTCATAGATAATAAAGATAACATTAACCTGCGGCCTGATTTTGCTATGCTCATCTACCCGGTTATCAGTTTTGGCCCTTTTGCCCATGCGTATTCACGCGAAAACTTGATCGGTGAAAATCCATCGCCTGAAACATTGGAACTGTACTCAAATGAAAAACAGATAACAGCCAACACGCCCCCAACATTCCTGGTACATGCGGAAGACGATGATGTGGTACCCGTGCAAAACTCCATCCTGTTTTATGATGCTTTGGTTCAACATAAAGTTAAAGGCGAAATGCATATTTTCCAGTCGGGCGGCCATGGTTTCGGATTAAATAATCCAAAGAGTAAAGATAAATGGTTTGATTGGGCTGCCGCCTGGTTGGGAGTGAATGGGTTTTAAAGCCCCACCTAAATCCTCCCCGGTAGGGAGGACTTTGCATTGCACATAGCCAACCTTTTTTAAAGTCTCCCCTACAGGGGGAGATTTAGAGGGGGCTTACTCTAATATCGCCAGCATTTCATTCAGCTCCGCGACTTTTTCGGTCGATCCTAAATTTTCATAGGCGCTGATGAGGTTGCGTAGCACCCGGCGTACAATATCGGCGTTTGCGCAGGGTTCATAAAATTGCTTTTCGGCTTTCAGGTTCAGTTGTTTTAGAAACTGGTCCACATCCCTGCGGCCAAATATAAACCCCTTGTTAAAGGCATTGATATAAAACAGGATGCCGCCGTCAAATTCGCTTTCCCTGGTTTCGTCCACATAAGCCAAAATAAAGTGCTGCGGCAGGTTTACGCCGTAAACCGGGATATCCAGTTTTTGCGCTATTATGGAATAAATAATAGCCAGTGATATCTGGTTGCCCTTTTTAGTTTCCAGCACCTGGTTCAGATAACTGTTTTGCGGGTCATGGTGATTGGATGTGTTGCCGCTAAAGCCGTGGATATTATAAAACACATGGTTAATGAGTTTCACATGCTCCGCCGGACTGGCCTCATAGATCATCTGGAGCCATATATCGCGTTTGATCACTTCGATCTGGTTGATCACTTTTTGCTCGTCCAGGTCGGGGTATTGGTATTTATTAATGATAAGTACGCCCTGCAGCAGATCGAAAGAGCCTCCCTGGTACCATAATTTCAGTTCTTCCTTAACAATGCCGAACTGTATTTCGTGAACCAAATTAGCAATGCGCTCCTGTTGAATAGGATCGAACGCTTGCTCCCAGGCAGATTCAAGATACTCGATTACCTCGCCACCATAAGAGACGATCTTTTCGTGTATATGCTCATAAACCTCCTTATCGGGATCATCGAGCAGGCGTATCAGCGAATTAATTTCTTTTGGTTCGAGCATTATTTTGTACTATGCTAAAATAATAAACCTTTTATAATTTTACAACCATGTTAAATTTTAGGTTCGCGAAGGATTACCTGTTGCATAGGTTGAGGGGAAAAAGCAGGCACGGGTTACATTCACCATTTGTTTACAGGCTGGTTGATCAAGTTATCTACGATAAAAGCTCTAAAAAAGTATATAAAGAAATAGAAGATATACGCCGGGTTTTACTTTCTGACGATAAAATGATAACCGTTACCGATCTCGGCGCGGGTTCGCTGGTAAATAATAACAGGCAAAAAAAGATCAGCGATATTGCCCGCAATGCCTTAAAACCACCCAAATTGGCGCAATTGCTTTACCGTTTGGTTAATGATCTGCAACCGCGTAACATGATAGAATTGGGTACTTGCCTGGGCACAACATCGCTATATTTAAAAAAGGCTGCACCGAAAGCACAATTATTTACTTTGGAAGGTTGCCCCGAAACCGCAAAAATTGCCGCCAGTGTTTTTGAAAAGGCCGGAATAGAAGACATTGAATTAATAACCGGCAATTTTGATGATACCCTGCCGGGAGTGATCAACAGCCTCGACCAACTGGATTTTGTTTTTGTTGACGGCAATCACCAAAAGGATGCCACCCTTAAATATTTTGAATGGTGCCTGCCCAAAGTGCAGGAAAGTACCCTGCTGATCTTTGATGATATTTACTGGAGCGAGGGCATGAAGGAAGCCTGGGCCGAAATAAAAGCGCATCCAGAGGTTACCGTTACTGTTGATCTGTTCTGGATAGGATTAGTTTATTTTAAGAAAGGGCAGGTGAAAGAGGATTTTTTGATCCGGGTTTAGAGATGTGCAAATGTGCAGATGAATAGACTATATTTATTAAATGAATAGAGTTGTAAAAATTGCTATTGCTGTAGTTG
This sequence comes from Bacteroidota bacterium, assembly GCA_013286565.1. Taxonomy (GTDB): domain Bacteria; phylum Bacteroidota; class Bacteroidia; order Sphingobacteriales; family Sphingobacteriaceae; genus Mucilaginibacter. The sequence continues at coordinate 412 of JABDFM010000090.1, read as the reverse complement.
GAATTGTCCTTGTAGGATTAGCTGGTAGATGCGTGTATATGGTATTGTGCATTAGTTGTACCCCAGGCCCACTTAAAACCTACAATTATTCGGGTTCGATGGATCAACTGGAAGATAATTTCAAAAAATTTGTCGCGCATCATCAGGATATCAACTGCGAAATTTCTCGTAGGGGAACAGATAGTTTAGATAAGATAAATAATATATCCCCTGAACTTAAGGCTATTGCTGCAAGAGATATCATAATTAAGCAGAAAATAGACGGGAAAGATATAGAAAGTGATTTGGTTATTTATGATTTTAATGGCAGTACTAAGTTAGATGTTGAGGAAATTTTTGATAACACTGATAAAAAAAGGGTTAGTGACGCGAGTGGCAGTAATGTAAAAAAGAGATTAAAGAATTTTGAAGA
>JABDFM010000089.1 GCA_013286565.1 Bacteroidota bacterium | reverse complement strand
AACTATTCTGCTTTTCATTAAATTAGCAGCGAGGATTCTGCCGGGCAATAGGTTTTTAGCCTTTGTATTAATATAATTCGCCTCGCTGCTATTTCTTTTTAGAATAAATTAGGCGTTTTGAACTGCTCAGCTCAAATCCGATGCCATTTTATGTCTTAGAAATTAAGGGTCTAAAAACAGCAAGCAATTCTACCACAGTTTAGGTTTTTAAACCTCGCATTTAATTAATCCACTTGCTGTCAATTTTTTTGGCCGGGCATAATTTTTCTCGTAATTTCTATTTTGTCTTACACAGGCAAAAATTCTGACAATGAGCTTATAACGGATCGCATTTATAACCGCCAACTTAGGTTTTCCTTCAATCTGAGTCTTCCTAATATAATAGGCTTTTATTCCCTCATCACATCTTACAGCGGTTAGAGCGCATAAATGTAAAAGGCTTTTCATTTTTTTATTCGCGAAGTGTGAAATCCTGGCCTTTCTTTGAACCTGGCCTGATTCCATTTTGAACGGTGCGACCCCGGCATAACAGGCAAATTTTTTTGGGTCGTTTATGTCTCGGAATTCATTTGTTGATATAAGTATCCTTAATGCGGTGACACGGCCAATACTGGGAACTGATGTAATAAGTTCCGTTAATCGTTTCAAATGTTCATCGGAGTTAATTAACTGATCGATTTTTAAGTCAATATTGAGCAAGTCAGCATTGATTGAGATCAGGCTTTTATGGCATAACTGCACGCATTGCTTCTGGATGTATTTTTGAATATACGGTTCCTGTTCTTCCAACGGAGTTTTCAATGCTACGGCAGTAGTTAATAGTCGGTTTCTTAATCCAAATAAACTCATGAGCTCTACAAGAACCGGTCTCCTCCAGGTCCATAAGGTTAGTTCATCTCTGTTTTTCTGGGCATAAGAGGCGATCTGGATTGCATCAGCCTTATCATTTTTGCCTCTGGTCAGATCCAAAAATTTCTTGATTAGCAGAGGGTTCTCCATTACCATATTTGCTTTGGATCTCTTAAGGGAATAAAGCAGATGATTGCAATATATACCCGTGTGCTCCATGCAGAACACGGTCTTTGCGATCGTGAATTTTGGAATTGTTTTCAGGGTGCTGATAAAAGTGAGAATATCACTAGGGTCGTTTTGCCCCAACTGATGGAACAGTAACTTACTTTCATACATGACTGCGTAGTCAAGTGTTTTTTTTGAGACATCGATCCCAATAAAATATTTGAATTTTTTTGCTTTGAAAGGAACAATTTCCATTTTTTCTAAAATTTAAAGTCTATAATAATTTGGGTGCCATCAACATTACTGACTTTTAATTCATAGTCCAGTATCACCCGCCGAGGGCGAAAATAAATTTTATTCTTGAATTTACCAATACCTGTATTGGTGAAACGTATTTCTTTTAAGGCTTTCCTTGTAATATGGTTTCGCATACATCTGGTAAGACTGACATAGACCTATATGTTGTTAATCAAGTTAGGGAGTTGCGTATAGAACACAACATCTCTCAGGCAATACTTGCAGTTAAACTCGATGTATCTGATTCTTTTATTGGAGCGATAGAGAATCCTAAACATAGAGCCAAATATAATTTAGCTCACATCAACAAGCTGGCTCGAATATTTGATTGCAGCCCCCGTGATTTTCTGCCGCAAAAACCATTGTAATTTGCTTCGCCAATGCTCTCTCAGCAAATGAACTAAGAAATACAGAAAAGTCAAGATTTCAGTTATACAAAATTCACAAATATCCTCGTTGTCGGGTATTGTCCCTTAAATCTAGAAAACATTGGTTTAATGGCTAATTTGAAATGTTCAATTTGCACAATGCTGTAAGTATATATTAGAAAGCTATGTTGAAAAATATTGAATATTAGTTTATATTTATGTAAAGTGGTTGCCCTAGAATTAGGCGCCCATAGGACAGTTTTCGAAAAGTTGAAGTATTGAAAAGATACATTTATGAATGATATTTTAATGAAGAGCTATCAAAAGGATATTTTGCCAGTAAATTTAATTTGAGCTTATTGTAATTAAAAAAGTTATCATTATTCGTTATTTTACCCAAAATTTCAACAAAAGGGGAGACCAAGATTAATTAACTCTGATAATAAATTGATATTGCAATTCTTCAATGAACACGAAAGAAATATTAACTAAATCTGGGCAGCTAATAGGAATAACAACATCTGTAATTGTTGCTGAGAAAATAAAGGCTCAGCCGCCTGGGCAATGGCCGGAATATGACGCCGGTTGGGTTGGGTCATTTTTTGCATTAATTATATTATTAATTATTTGGATAATAGTTAGAAATTATAATTACAAGTTCATGAGAACAATATGGATTGTAATAGGCTCAATATTTTTTTTCTTTTTTCTTTTTGCCAGTTTTATTTATCGTAATAATAAGGAAAAATATGTAGTCGGTTTTCCCCCAGAAAATCCAAAAGATTATTATATTGTTGGTGATGCTTTATCAAAGTACGGTAAAGGTTTAAAAAGCAATGCTATTCAAAGAAGATTACCGATTGATAATTCACATTTAATTAAGTACGCAAATGGAGTTGATTCTATAACATCAATTTGGACCGAAGGATCAATCGAAAAGGTGACTATGGGCTTGGTTAATGAATATACCTTGGTAATGGTTCTGCTTTCAGGAGCTATTTTTTCACTAATAGAAGGAGCACTAGGTAAAAACAATGAAAAAAATAACCTTGTCCTAAATTGTATATAGTTACCATAATTTAACTATTTTGGAACGCTGGCTTCTAACCATACCAATTTCCTTACTGATGACGCGTGAATCTATGCTCATAAAATTACTTGCTAAAAGTTCACCGCGAATGTTTTTATCAGGCAGATGACGCTAATACATTTAGCCAGACTTTTAAAACAGCACAAGCAACTATCGAGGAGCGATTCGCGACAGGTGCTGATCAGGTTGAAATTACAGAAGCGCTTGAAGTCGCGAAAACTATTTTAAGAAAATACATCAGGATCATTGAACACGACAGGTTGACTATTTCCAATCGTATCAAAGAAATCTTAGAAATCAATTTAACGCATTAAATTAAGCATGTACATATGTAACCGCGCGGTTAAGGACGCTTAACTAAAAATAGTTGCGAGTGTCCAAACTCGCTGTAATGCCATAAAAAAAGCCTCTAACTTTCGTTGGAGGCTGGTAGCCTGTCGAGGAATTGAACCCCTTAGTTAAGCCACTTTCAGGTCGCACAAAAATCTTAACTCTTGCAGAAAGTGGTTCGAATTCCGTCCAGTCTGGGGACATTTTAAAATAACTATTTTATGCGACGCATTTCTCCCCCAGACTGGGCTCGAACCAATCAAAAAATTGTAGATAAGATTCGCATACTTTCTGCCAAGCGGTTCGACTTTAGTCCTGTTGGGGCTACCTCAGGCCCTTAGATGAAAACCTGGGGGCTTTTTTTTGCCAGCCCGTCGGCTGTATCCGCTGGTAAGCAGATCGAGTCCCGCTATTCGTATTCGCCAATTATTTAGGTACAATTTAATTGGATATGCTATAATCGAACTATTAATAAATAATGTTTATAAATTAAAGAAGAAGTTTTACTTGGTACTATCTTTATAAGTATTTAGCTTAGTAAGCTAATTCTTTCAATGAAAACCTATTCCACCTTGTTACAAAAAAGAGTCAAAGCCTACACCCTCACAGAGATATTGGTGGTGCTCGTTATTATAGGCATATTAGTTCTCCTGGCTTTGCCAAACCTGCTCCCTTTGATCACTAAAGCAAAAACCGTCGAAGCTAAAACTCAACTGACCCATGTGCAGACACTGGAACAAAGTTACTTTTATGAACACTCTAAATATTCAAAGGATCTCACCGAAATAGGATTTATTCAAGACAAGCTTACTACCGAAAGCAAAGATGGTCGCGCCAACTACCGGATCGAAATCACCAACGCTACGAATACGACTTTTACCGCGAGGGCTACAGCGGTTGTGGATTTTAATGGAAACGGGACGTTCAACGTTTGGGAAATCGATCAGGATAAAACGTTAAAAGAAGTTACTCCGGATTAAGGTGCTGCTACTACAGATTTTAACATTGATTATCTTATTGCTGATATTTTTACAGGATACACGGGACAGGTCTGTTTACTGGTTTTTATTCCCATTGCTTGCAGTTACGTTAATAGGGATTCGTTTGCTAAAACATTTGGTTTTATCGGAATTTGAACAATCAATCTTAATTAATATTGGGTTCATCGTATTACAACTCTTAATATTGACCATCTATTTTTCAATCAAAAGCAAAAAATGGATCAATATAACCAATCAATTACTGGGCTTGGGTGACATCCTTTTTTTATTGAGCATCGCATTTTATTTATCCGTGCTTAACTTTTTGTTCTTTTATATTGTCAGTTTGGTTGTGGTACTGTTGCTTTGGATAGCGTGGCAAGCAATTTCTGCAAAAAAAAATAAATTTATACCCCTTGCGGGTTTCCAGTCGTTGATTTTAATCCTATTTTTAGCAAGCGATTGGTGGTATAGGTCTTTTGATCTTACCAATGACAACTGGTTGCTTCACCTTATCAACAAATGAACCTGACCGAGGATATTGTCCTGTTGACTGATAACCTGCACTGGCTTGCCAAAGATCAGGCATGGCATTACAGGGTGCTTCCAAAAGGAAGGACGGAAAAATACTTTTCGCTTTATTGCGAAGATAATGTGAACACTACTGAACTATCTTCCGAATTAGAGATATTATTAGGACTTGAGGTCAAACTTAACCCTGTTTCTGCTACTCAGATCGCAAAGGCATTATCCAAATATTATATAAAGGATAACGCCTTACAAGGTTCGGCCCAATTACAAATCAATCACCATGAAGATGATTTTCTGATGAACCTGATCGGGGAAGCCAAAAACCTAAAAAGCAGCGATATCCATATAGAAAGCTATGAGAATAAATGCCGGGTAAGGATACGGATCGATGGGATGATGGTGGAACGATATTTATTAAAGCGTGATGAATACCCGGCACTGATCAATAAGATAAAAATAATTTCCAACCTGGATATTGCTGAAAAACGACTGCCGCAAGATGGCCGTATCAACTTTAAGCACGGTGAACAGCAATTCGATATAAGGGTGTCCATATTGCCGACACTCCACGGTGAAAAAGTAGTGCTGCGTCTTTTAAATAATGATGCCACAGAAATAGATCTAAATAGCCTCGGTTTTTCCAAATTCGACCTGGATAATTATTTGCAGGGCGCCAAAAGGCCAAATGGTATATTGCTGATCAGCGGGCCAACCGGTTCCGGCAAGACCACTACTTTATATGCCACGTTAAAACTGCTCAATAAGGAAACAAGAAATATACTCACGATTGAAGACCCGGTTGAATATACATTAGAAGGTATCAACCAAGTACAACTAAAAGAATCGATCGGGTTAAGTTTTGCAGCAGCTTTACGAACATTTTTACGACAAGACCCTGATGTGATCATGGTTGGTGAGATCAGGGATACCGAAACAGCCAATATGGCGATCCGGGCAGCACTGACCGGACACTTGGTGCTTTCCACCATCCACACCAACTCTGCCTGGGGAACCGTTTCCCGCCTGATCGACATGGGCATCCCACCATTTTTGGTGGCAAGCACCTTAAATACCACAGCAGCGCAACGTTTGATTAGGTTGTTATGCACTCATTGTAAAGAGGAAGTTCCATTTGATGATAGTTTATATCCCAAGCAGTTTAAGCCTTACAATGAAGTCAGCCATCACTGCATCCCGAAAGGTTGTGAAAAATGTTATTACACCGGGTACAAGGGCCGTAAGGCTGTTTATGAAGTAATTCCGATAGATCAGGACCTAGCCTTTGAAATAAAGAAAGGAAACATGTATATTCAAAATCTTTTACAAGACCGGGGGATACAAACTTTAGGAGAAAATGCTTTTCGTTTATTTTGCGAAGGGCTAACCTCTATTGAAGAGATATATCCGCTATTATTTAATTACTAAACCTGTATGTACAAAAAAATTACCCGGTTACTGTTTATCCTCTTATTGTTTCTTTGCCCCTTTACGTTATTGGCCCAGCAGAATACCCGTGTACAGTCCCTGCAAAAAAAACTCGACAGCCTTTCCAAAAGCGTTCCTGGACTAAACCAGAAAGTACAGCTTTTAGTTACCGGCACTTCAATACAACAATATTTAATGGGCATCTCCAGCTCCAATGGTTTAAGTATTAGTATTGATCCTCAACTGAATTTTATCATTAATGACACCTTTACCAGCGTTACTGCAACGAATATATTGGTCTTTCTTGCTCAGAAATATAGCCTTGATCTTACGGTAACTGGTTCAATTATTTATGTTACATCTTATCATGACCCCATTCCAATAGTTAAGCCTTTTATAAAGGAAGTTAATGCGAAGTATAATCCTACGGATAATACCTTATCCTTAACTCTTGATAACGACAGTTTAACCAACGTCGCAAAAAAGATTACCCAGGTTTCAGGAAAAAATGTAATCGTACCCAATTCATTGCAAGGGAAAAAAGTTAGCGCATTTATTGCTGCTGCTCCTTTTGAAACAGCGATGGATAAGCTGGCATACACCAATGAGATCAAAATGGTAAAAACCAATGATGATTTTTATCTGTTCCAACCGCTGGGCGAAAATGAAGAATTGTATATCAATGGCGATAAGAATACTTCAGTAAGAAAAACATTCCGGCCCGCAAACACGCCAGGAAATACGGGCTCAACAGGCGTGTTCAGCCGGGTGGTGAACGGGCAAAAGGTGATCTCAGCAGATGCCACAAATGCGCCAATTCTAAACCTGATTAAACAAGCTTCGCAGGAGCTGAATAAGAGCTATTCCATTTATTCAGACATCAAAGGAACAATAGACATCCATGTCAATGATATCCCATATGATGATTTTTTAGGTCTTCTTTTTAAAGGAACGGATTACACTTTCCAGGCAGAAAATGGCATCTATCTGATTGGCGACCGCAAGCTGGAAGGCTTAAGAACATTCAAGGCACTTCATTTACAAAACCGTTCCATTGATACAGTCATGGCCATGATCCCCTCAGACTGGAAAAGAGGGATTGAGATCAAAGAATTTCGTGAACAAAATACACTGCTGTTATCCGGTTCAAGCGCCCAGATACGGGAAGTGGAGACATTCATTAAACAATTGGATGTTTTGGTCCCTGTGGTATTAATTGAGGTTACCCTGATTGATTTTCATAAAGGGCGAACTGTTTCCACAGGCATATCAGCGGGCGTTTCGGACAGTGTAAAAACAGGGGGTACCATATTGCCGGGCATGAATTTTACTTTTAGCGCTAATTCTGTCAATGGTTTTTTGAATAGTTTGGGGAAAGTCACTTCACTTAATCTGGGGCATGTAGTGCCTAATTTTTATGTTGGATTGCAGGCACTGGAAGCAAATAATAATGTGGATATAAGGTCTATTCCTAAGTTGACCGCACTGAATGGTCATCCCGCTATGTTGAGCATAGGCAGTAAACGATATTATAAGAATACCACCCAAAATCTTTATCCCTCCACTTCAAATAACACCTCGGTTTTCACCAATCAGTATACGCCTGTTGATGCAGACTTAGCCATTGAAATTAAACCGATCGTATCCGGGGACGACCAGGTTACGCTCGGCATAAAAGTAAATATTTCAGACTTTACTTCAATCCCTGCGGATGGTTCACCGCCACCACAATCCATCAGCAAATTTGAAACCAGCCTGAGGGTACATAACGAAGATACCATAGTACTGGGTGGTATAGAAAGGACAGAAATTGATGATAATTCTTCAGGCTGGCCTATACTGTCCAGGATACCTATTCTGAAATATATTTTCAGCAGTAAAACAAAATCTACCTCAAAGGTAGTAACCGTATTGTTTATTAAATCGACTATTCTCCGTTAGCATTTTTTATGAATATGCTGGATCAATATTACAGGATCAATCAGGTTACAGGTGTCAGTATTCGCTTCCGGCAAGATGGGACTGTTAACATCAATGCTTGCGGGATTACTGCTCAGGGCAATCACTTGGATATCGATAAAAAAATACTGGATGTAGCAGCTATTGAAGAGCTAAAAAAATACCTGCCAGCCAAAACACCAATCGCATTAAACCTTACGGGTAAAGGAGTTTTACATAAACAGATTGAGAAAACAGAAGAAATAAACCAGGGTGATTTCAATAAAATATTACCAAATGTCAACATTGACGATTTTTATGTTCAGAATTTTATTTCAGGCGATCAATCCTTTGTTTCGGTTATCCGCAAAGCTGACGCGGATAAGTGGATCAGCAAATTTAAAGAAAATGGTTTTATACCGTTTCTGTTAAGCCTTGGTCCTTTCCCTGTTCAGCACATTATTCCCCAATTAAATGTGTATGGGAATGAGCTCATATTTAACGGAAATATTATTCAGCGTAATGACAGAGCAGAATGGGCAGAATATCGTTATGACGAATCAGCCCTAACTGCGTTCGCCCTAAAAATCGAATCGGAAAGCATTAATGAAAAACTGGTTGTTGCTTATGCAGCAGCTTTCCAATTAGTATTAGCTTCAAAACTGGAGATCATTCAGG
>JABDFM010000088.1 GCA_013286565.1 Bacteroidota bacterium | reverse complement strand
TGCGCCTATGCCGGGCAAAGGTACTATCGGTATCGAAGTGCCTAATCAAAACCCAGAGATGGTTTCCATGCGTTCTATCCTGGCTACCGAGAAGTTCCAGAATACCACGATGGACCTGCCTATTGCCCTCGGCAAAACTATATCGAACGAGGTATTCATCGCCGACCTAGCCAAAATGCCGCACTTACTGGTTGCCGGTGCCACCGGGCAGGGTAAATCAGTTGGTATCAATGCCATATTGGTTTCACTGTTGTATAAAAAGCACCCGGCCGAGTTGAAATTTGTATTGGTCGATCCAAAAAAGGTAGAGTTGACCTTATTCCGTAAGATAGAAAGACATTTCCTTGCTAAGTTACCGGATGAGGCTGATGCCATTATCACCGACACAAAAAAGGTAGTTAATACGCTTAATTCACTTTGTATCGAAATGGATCAACGGTATGACTTGCTAAAGGACGCACAGGTACGTAACTTAAAGGAATACAACCACAAATTCATCAACCGCAAAATAAGCGACCCTGAGAAACACCGCTACCTGCCATTTATTGTATTGGTGATTGATGAGTTTGCTGATTTGATGATGACCGCAGGTAAAGAAGTGGAAATGCCTATAGCCCGTATAGCCCAATTGGCCCGTGCGGTAGGTATCCACTTGGTGATCGCTACGCAAAGGCCATCTGTTAATATTATTACAGGTACCATTAAAGCCAACTTCCCATCCAGGCTGGCATTCCGGGTGCTGTCAAAGATCGATTCACGTACCATTTTAGATGCAGGCGGGGCCGATCAGTTGATCGGTCGTGGTGATATGCTGCTCTCTACCGGGAGCGATTTGATCCGTTTACAATGCGCTTTTGTGGATACACCCGAAGTAGAAAGGATATCTGATTTTATCGGTAACCAGCGGGGGTATGCCACCGCGTTTTTACTGCCCGAATATGTTGGCGAAGGTGAAAGCAGCAGTGCCAAAGAATTCGACCCGGATAACCGCGACCCAATGTTTGAAGAAGCAGCACGCTTAATCGTGATGCACCAGCAAGGTTCTACTTCACTGATACAACGCAAACTGAAGCTGGGCTACAACCGCGCTGGGCGCATTATTGATCAACTGGAAGCTGCCGGTATCGTTGGTCCGTTTGAAGGCAGCAAGGCACGTGATGTGCTTTACCCGGACGAATATAGTTTGGAAAGGCATCTTGAAAGCTTATCAAAACCAATTTAATATTAAACCTGTTTACTGTTCTGATATCAAATCAATGTGATTGGAATATTCCGATCACCTAATGAAAAAATTACCTGATGAAAAAATTGCTTCTGTTTTCTTTGCTAACCATAACGACTATAAATTTAGCTTTTGCACAAAAAGACGCAGCTGCCAAAAAAATACTAAACCAGGTAAGCGCCAAATACAAGTCGTATGATGTGGTGAAAACTGATTTTACGTTTACATACGAAAATCCACAAGCGAATACCAAAGATACCCAGACCGGCACCCTTATATCTCGCTCAAAAGCCAATAAATTTAAGGTGACGATCTATAATCCTGAGGATAAAACTGTGGTTGACCAGGAGATCATCAGCGATGGCAAGAGCCAGTGGACCTACATTAAAAAAGATAAAGAGGTGGAGTTAAGCGATGTTGACCACAGCCCTGAAAGCATCAACCCGGCGCAGCTGTTTACCATTTACGAGCATGGCTATAAATATATTTATAACGGCGATGAAAGGGTGGATGGCAAGCTTTGTCAGATAATCGACCTTACTCCTGAAGACACCAAAACCACCTTTTTCAAGGTTCGCTTATCTATTGATAAAGCCAAAAAGCAGATAGAAAGCGCATTGATATTTGACAAGAACGGCAGCAGATACAACTATATCATCCGCACTTTTACCCCAAATGTAAAGGTTTCTGAAAGCCTGTTTACTTTTGATAAAAAAGATCATCCAGGGGTGGAGCTGGTGGATCTGAGATAATTACCTTGTAAACGTGATGGACTCATAACGTTCATCTCCGCCGGCAGCGATCGCATCCTGCGTAATGACAAGGGAATGAGCTGTGAGTGATGTAATAGCAAATGTTCCGGAACTACTCGGTTCCCTGCTACTTACACCATTAACGCTTATATAAGAATTGACCCACCCGACTTTGCTATTTGGACTAATTGTATAAATCGCAGTATCAACATAATTTTGGTACCCACTGTTTATATACAAGTTACCGTACTTTGTAAAAATATAATGATCGGTAGGGGTACCTTTATAAACAACAGTCTGGCTGGCCGATACATCTTTTATCGTATCAGTAACGATATTCCAGTTTCCTACAAGAGTGGTATTACTTATAAGGGTAGTACTGGTATCACTCTTTGTAGTACCTGTTGTTGCTGATGGCTGGGGATTGAGATTATCCAGTTTGCAGGAAGTAAAACTGGCTGCAATTAATAAAATAATGCAAGCTAAAAATAGGTTTTTCATAGCGGGGTATTTTAAATAGTCACTATTATACTTTACGAACCTGTATAGTAAAACGATACAAAAGCCAATAAATTATTGCGAATTGAACCGTGTAAATGATCTAAAATACCATCTCCTCTATCACCACCGGTTCATTAAAGTTGCTGTAACGCAGCCATTGGGGCGCTACTTTTATATGGACCAGGCCGGGCCATGTCTCGGCACGTTCGCGTCCGTCGGGGTAAGCTTCAAAATAAACATCCTTTAATCTTTGGGCATCGGCATCATCTCCTAAAACCACCGCCTCACCCTCATATTGCACCGTTGTTTCATTATCCCAACCAATTACCACTGCCACTTTGGGGTTTTGCATAATGTTATGGTATTTACGGGATGTCTTAATTGTGTCGAATATGATCTCGAAGTTTTTCGATATGGCGATCCCAACCAAAGCAGCTTCGGGTTTGTTTTCGCTATTGACAGTAGAAACCACGCCCAATTTTTGTTTGCTGATGAATTGGTAAACCAAATCTTTCATATCTTAATAAAGTTCACATATAACAATACTATTTCAAAATTGAATTTGAATATAATGCATAATATTTAGCTTTACCCTATCAACATGAGCAAACTGCACTTCAAGAACAAATGGATATTGGTTACCGGCGCATCTTCGGGGCTTGGTGAGGAAATGGCAAGGCAACTGGCTTTTCAACACCAGGCCAACCTGATACTGCTGGCGCGAAGGAAAGACAAGCTTGAATTGCTTAAAGCAGAACTTGAAAAGGACGCCAAAGTAAGTGTAAGAGTCATTGTTGCGGATCTATCCAACCTTGAAGATGTTGACCGCGCTATTGATGGTATCTTAAAAGACGGGCAATTGTACGGCGCCATATTAAATGCCGGGGTAACTTATTTTGGACGGCATGCTGAACTGCCCTGGGAGCAATTCCAAACCATGCTGCAAACCAATGTAGTAAGCGTTGTGCGATTGACTAATAGGCTTGTGGATCATTTTGAAACTACGGGCAACGAGGGCGGCCTACTCATCGTATCCAGCATGGCTGCTATTTTACCAATACCGTACCAATCGGCTTATTCGGCTACCAAGGCTTTTGTTCTCAGTTTCGCGAACGCGTTAACTCACGAGATAAAAAATCCGCTCTTTTCTTTAACAGTTTACTTACCTGGCGGAATTGTTACAGAAATGACCGCAGGAGAAAACTTCCACGATCTGCAGGGCTGGTTGATGCCGGTAAAAGAAGCTGCCAAAGATGGTATTTACGCTTTTCAATCCAGGAAATCAACTTATATTCCCGGTTTATTAAACAGGATTGGTGGTTATTTTATGAACCTCCTGCCTAAAAAATTCATCGCAGGTAAAATGAGTAAGGTGTATGAGCGTGCTTTGCTTAAAGCTGAAAAAGGGAATAATTAGCTCTATTTCAAGATCACCTTTGTAGCGCCATAGCCAAACTTCTCTTTATGCGCATCCATAAATGTTTGTATGCGGTTATTTCCGCTCAGAACTTTATGTATCTCGTGTTTTAATACACCGTTACCAACACCATGAATAAATACGATCTCAGGAAACCTATGCACAATAGCCGCATCCAGCGAAGTATGGAAATGATCCATTTGTATCTTCAGCATTTCTGCGCTGTTTAAAAACTGGTGATCATTACGCAATTTTTCTATATGCAGGTCGACCTCTGTTTGAGGTTTTTCAATTGGAGCTTCTTCTTTTGTCGGGTTATAGAAGCTTTCTTTTAGTTTTTGGGCATCAATGATCAATTCGGGCTCATCCAACTGCATCATCCAGCCTTGAAGGTTTAATAATGGCAATTGCTTTTTGGTTCCCGAAAAATCTTTTGCTTTAAATTTTTCTTCCACTATAATCGGCGCCGGAACAGGCTCATTTTGCGTGGTGTAAAAAACAATTTGAAATTTAAACTTAGGCCAGAGCTGCAGATCAGCCAACTGCCCCGAATAAACTTTTGCTGTGGTTTTAGGAGCAACTATACCGGCATATTCGCCTTTAAACTGCTGTTGCTTATCAGTTATTAATGTGGTCAACAACTGGTACGAGGTAGTATTGATCACATAAAAATGAACAACTGAACTTGCCTTATCATCGCTAACCATACCGATGTAAACGCCTTTCCTTTCAAAAGGCAGGTTATCAGGTTGTTGCTTTATTGTTGCTTGTTCTGTTTTTGCTGAACCATGTTCAAATCCATGCACCGTGGTTACTTTACTTGCCAGTACCGGTATTTCAAAGTCATCCTCGCCTGTTACACCGATCATCTGATCATCAATAATCCGCGTAACATAGCCTTCCATTTTCTCATCCACAAACCGCACAAAATCGCCTAACTTATATTTCATTATGTATTTTATTTTATTGGCAAAGATAGGGCATATAAACACCCGGGATGCTATTTATTAAGCCCGATTAGTTTTAAGAGCATCTTGCGGAAAAGATAGGTGACCCCGATAATGAGAATTATTGGTTTGGATAAAAAAAGAGAAGCCAGACTCGAGAGCCTGGCTTCAGAAAAGTTATTTAATACCCCTATTAAAATAACTCCTCAAAGTAAATTAAATAATGTCTTTAATGCAAATTTTGTAACTATTTATTTACAAATAAATCTAACGTATAAGTATGTGCAATCAATCCCAATTGTTGATTTTAGCACACCCGCTTTAAATAGAATATCCTTAATTTGCTTAAATCACCTTAAATATGATAAAATCTACTATTTTTTCAGTTTTGCTTGCAGCTACCTTATTGCAGGTACACGCACAAGAACTGTATATGCCGCGCGACATCAAAAAGGCATATAAAAACGAAACACGATCGTTAGATGGTCGCCCGGGTAAAAATTACTGGCAAAACTTTGGCCGGTACAATATTACGATCACTGCCATGCCACCCAGTCGTGATGTAAAAGGCGTTGAGCAAATTACCTATATCAATAATAGCCCGGATACATTAAAAAGGCTGAATATGAAGCTGATCCTGAATATTCACCGCTCCGGAGCAGCCCGATTTTTTGGCGCTGGTGCAGATTATTTGACCGATGGTGTCCAAATTGACTCGTTTAAAGTAGATGGAAAAAACAAAGCCTGGAACAATACTACAGCAAGTGCAACTAATCAAGGTGTGGGATTAACGAAACCCCTGATGCCGCATGATTCTGTTAAACTGGATATCACCTGGCATTTTCAACTTTCAAAACGAAGCGGTCGCGAGGGCGTGATCGATTCAACCTCGTTCTATCTCGCATACTTCTATCCCCGTGTATCTGTTTATGATGATTATAACGGCTGGGACAGGCTTGAATTCTTAGATGCCCAGGAGTTTTATAACGACTTCAATAATTATACGCTGAATGTGAAAGTGCCGAAGAACTTTATCGTATGGGCCACCGGTACGCTGCAAAACCCTAAGCAAGTTTTACAGCCTGAATATGCCAGCAGGTTGGAGAAATCGATGACGAGCGACTCAACGATCCATATCGCGACAGTAAAAGACCTGACCGATAAGAACATCACCACCCAAAATGATATGAACACCTGGACATGGACGGCCAATGATATCACCGATATGGCAGTGGGCATCAGCGATCATTACGATTGGGACGCAGCAAGCGTGCTGGTTGATGATGCGGCAAACCGCCGTGCAAGTATGCAGGCCGCTTACCTTGATAATTCACAAGATTTTCATCATTCGGTACAATTTGGCCGCTATGCTTTAGGCTGGTTTTCGCATAACTGGCCGGGTGTACCTTACCCCTTCCCAAAAATGACGGCTTTCCAGGGTTTTGCAGATATGGAATACCCGATGATGGTAAACGATAGTCACGGAACCGATATGAGTTTTGCTCAATTGGTACAGGACCACGAGATCGCACATACTTATTTCCCTTTTTATATGGGTATTAATGAAAGCCGTTACGCTTTTATGGACGAGGGATGGGCAACTACCTATGAGCTGCTGATTGGACGGACAGAGGTAGGCAATCAAAAAGCCGAAGACTTTTACAAACAATTCAGGGTTACCGGCTGGATACACGATCCTTCAACTACTGAAGATCTGCCGGTCATCACACCATCAAGTGAATTAAGAGGTGGTTATGGTAATAATTCCTACGGTAAGCCCTCTTTAAGCTACCTCGCACTAAAAGATATGCTTGGTGATGAACTGTTTAAAAAAGCGCTGCACACCTATATGAGTAACTGGCATGGCAAGCACCCTATTCCATGGGATTATTTTAATTCGATGAACAGCGGATCGGGTAAAAACCTCAACTGGTTCTTTAATAATTGGTTCTTCACTAATTATTATGACGACCTGGCGCTAAAAAATGTAACCAAAACAACCGGCGGCTACAAAGTTGATATCCAAAACATCGGCGGGTTTGTTATACCCTTTGATGTTAAGCTAACCTACACTGACGGCACCACCGAAACCATCCACCAAACCCCTATCGTTTGGGAGAAAAACCAAAAGCAAACTTCGGTGAATATTAAAACCAAAAAATCAATAAAAACAGCGGTATTGGATAATGGCATATTTATGGATGCCGACGAGAGCAATAATAAATGGACTGCAAAGTAGAGACGCAACACTTTGCGTCTGTTTAAATGATTGTCATTCCCAGAGACGCAAAGTATTGCGTCTCTACAAAAGCAAAAAGCCCCCCGAATATTCGGGGGGCTTTTTGCTTTTAATGGGTTGTGGATTATTAAGCGTCCTGTATATTATCATTCAAATCGTTCGCATTGCCTTTTACTCTCGACTTGGCGTTTTCAACAACTTCCCTGCCTGCATCAGCTACGTGGTTTGCTTTTGATCTTACGGTATCTACAACGCCGTCTTTATAGTCAGACAGGTCATTTACCGCGCTTCTGAATTTTGATTTTGAGCGGTTTATAGCATTAGTACCATACTCGCGCAGGTTATTTGCAGTTGCTTCTGCCTTATCTCTTGCCGATCCGATTACATCATCAACATATTCGGCAATATCGCCCCTTAATTCCGAACCACTGCTTGGCGCGAGTAATAATGCTACCGCGGCGCCAACTGCTGCACCGGCTAAAAGTGCTACTATAATTTTTGCTTGATCTTTCATCTTTATTTTGTTTTTATTAGGTGAAATATATAAAGCTAACAAATAGTGTATGGTTGTGTTTAGTTTTATTTAAAATAAAAAGTCCCGTCCGCCAAAGGCGAACGGGACTAATACGATTGTTGATTTATTATTTATAATTAAATAACCTTAACATTTACCGCATTTAAGCCTTTGCGTCCGTTTTCTACTTCGAACTCAACTTTATCGTTTTCACGAATTTCGTCGATCAGGCCTGATGAATGAACAAATACGTCCTGGCCACCAGCACTTGGTGTAATGAATCCAAAACCTTTTGTTTCATTGAAAAATTTTACTGTTCCTTCTTTTTGCATTATTTTAATTTTTAAAAGGCGCAAGGTAGGAAGAATTATCCACAATAAAACAAAAATTATTATTCTGGCTTTATATGACCACTTTAAAACTCTGTGAATCAACCTTAATTTATGGCGATACAAAACTCACAGAATAGGAAAGCCTGGTGAAATTCCAGCTCAGATGACTACTTATTCCCGAAATCCTAATCTCTAATCACAAGCCTCTAATCTCTAACTTACTGCCCATAATATGAATCCGGCCCGTGCTTGCGGTCATAATGCTTTTTGATGAGAGAATCTTTTAAACGGCCGCACTCCGGGTTGATCTGCTCGGTCAGCAAAGCCATTTGCGCGATGGATTCCAGCACCGCACTATTGTAAACTGCCTTATCGGCCGTTTTACCCCAGGTAAATGGTGCATGGTTGCCTACCAATATCATCTCCACCTCACGGTAATCCAAACCTCTCTCCTTTAGGCAATTCAATACCTGGAAACCTGTTTGATATTCATAATCGCCTTGTATCATTTCATCACTCATCGGTTGGGCACATGGCACGTCAACAGTTTTATGATCTGCATGGGTTGTGCCGTAGATCGGGATATCCCGCTGCGCTTGCGCCCAGGATGTAGCGTAAGTAGAATGAGTATGGCAAATGCCGCCGATGTCCCAATGCTTATATAAAACTGCGTGCGTTTTGGTATCTGATGAAGGGCGCAAATTCCCCTCAACTACATTCCCGTCAAAATCAACGATCACCATTTTATCCGGCG
>JABDFM010000087.1 GCA_013286565.1 Bacteroidota bacterium | reverse complement strand
GCGGTGCCGGCCCCACTATAAATGTGGGTAAAATTTCACTGTCCGCATCAACGGGCCAGTTAAACGAGGTAGCTATAAGCGCGGCAAGGCCCCTGATGAAGCAGGAGGTTGACCGTATCAGTTATGATGTGCAGGCTGATCCCGATAGTAAGGCGTTATCCGTATTGGACATGATGCGAAAAGTGCCTCTTTTAACCGTTGATGGCAACGATAATATCCAGATGAAGGGGAGCGGGAATTATAAAATACTCATCAATGGCAAGGAGTCGGCCCTGGTGGCTAAAAATCCTTCAGATATACTTAAATCCATGCCGGCTACTAATGTGGAGAGGATAGAAGTGATCACCACGCCCCCTGCAAAATATGATGCCGAGGGACTGGCCGGTATCATCAATATCGTCACCAAAAAAAATGCTGACCAGGGATATAACATAGGCGTTAATACCAGGTTTAATTCAGTTTATGGGCCAGGGGGCAATCTCAACGGTACGTTGAAGCAGGGTAAATTCGGAATGGCCATGTTTGTCGGGCTCGGCAGTAATGGGACGCAGACCACGGGCTCGGGCAATACGGAGAACATTTTTGCCAATCAAAACAATATAATACAAAATGGAACAACAACACATACCGGAAAATTTCACTATGGGAGCGCCGAGTTGAGCTATGAGATTGACTCACTCAACCTGCTTACGGCTTCAATAGATCTTTTTGGTGAGAGCCAAAATCAAAACGTGTTGCAGACCTCGGCTACTGACAGCCTGAGTATATTAAAGCAAGCCTATAGTCTGCAAAGCCCCGGAAACAGCAGCTCCACCGGGTTGGATGCGTCGCTTAACTACCAGCTTGGTTTCAAAAAATCAAAGGACCGCCTGCTTACTTTTTCCTATAAGTACAGTTATGCGCCAAATAATCAATTCAATAGTAACCTGTTTAGCGACAGGTTCAATTACCCTTTATCATCCTATCCTGATTATCAGCAATATAATGACGCAGGGAATAAGGATCATACCATACAGGTAGATTATGCCAGTCCGCTTACCAAACAAGTATCCATTGAAGCCGGAACTAAGGTTATTTTGCGTAGCAATTACAGCAACTATCATGTGGACGACCAGGACACGCTTACCCATCAATATGTAACCAATAATGGTTTGACTAATAACTTTAATTATCATCAGGATATTTACAGTCTTTACAACTCCTACCAGTTAAAAATGGATAAGTGGACAGGCAAGGCCGGTCTTCGCCTGGAGCATACGTATATCAGCGCTGATTTTACTTCGGCGGGTGTTAGCACGTCGCCGAGCTATAATAACCTGATCCCTTCTGTATCTATCCAGCGCAGTTTTAAAAGCAGCAGCATTAATTTCGGGTTCACGCAGCGCATCCAGCGGCCTGGCATATTCCAGCTTAACCCCTTTGTTGATACTTCGAACCCATTATTCGTTAACACCGGCAACCCCGGTTTGAGACCCGAACTGGATAATACTTTTGAATTGACTTACAGTAATTTCACCAAGAATGCCATCAATACCGGGCTTAGTTATGCCTTCTCAAACAATTCGATACAAAATGTTTCCAATATCCTGGCAGAAACGGTAGGCGGCAAACCCGCAGATGTTACCTATACTACTTTTCAGAATTTAGGTACCAATAAAACCTTAGGCTTAAATGTGAACACCAACCTCAACCTCACCAAACGGTTTACCATGAGCCTTAACGGGCAGGTGAACCATATATGGCTGAGCGGTACGTTCGATGATAAAATGTACCATAACGATGGCTTTACCGGCAATGCTTTCGGCAATTTGCGGTATAAATTTGATGATGGCTTTGCTTTTGCTTTTAACGCGGGATATTTCAGCGGCAATGTAACCTTGCAGGGCAGTTCGAGCCCCGATATATTTAACCAGTATTTGATCTCAAAGGATTTTTTAAAGAAAAGATTAACCTTCGTACTTGTTGCGAATAACCCTTATAGTAAATACCATACCTACCGCTCAACTACTAATTCGGCTGATTTTTACCAGCAAGCCTATAATCAAAACTATTACAGGTCATTGGCTTTCAGGGTCAATTTCAGGTTTGGCAAGCTCAATAGCGATATCAAAAAGAATCAGCACGGTATCGAGAATGATGATACCAAAGGCGGTGGTAAAACTTCCGGCGGAAATCAATAGAGTGGAGAGTCAAGAACCAAGAATCAAGAGCCAAGAAGCCAAAAGAAAAGAAACCGTAAATTTTCTATCTTGATTCTTGACTCTTGTATCTTGATTCTACTAATTTAGCCGCATGAAAGTATACGGCATCACCAATTGCAATACAGTAAAAAAGGCCTTAGACTGGCTGAAAGCTAATCATGTTGATTACGAATTTCAGGATTTTAAAAAACTCGGGGTATCTCCCGAAAAACTAAAAGAGTGGGACAGCAAAGCCGGGTATGAGAAGTTCATGAACAAACAGGGTCTCACCTGGAAACAGCTTGACCCTGAAGTGAAAGAGAGTATAAAAACCGCACCTGATGCTTTGCAATTGCTACAGCAAAAAACCAGCATGATCAAAAGGCCCGTTATTGAGGATGGCGGTTTCCTGTATTTTGGTTTTGATGAAGAGGTTTATAAGAAGCATTTTGAGGGGTAACTATCAACCTCATTTCCAAACTCAACATTCACCACTCACTCATTCACTAATTCCCCTTGCGTAACAATCATTTTACGCGGGCCGCAATTCTCTTATTTGTACTAACTTGCGCTTTGATAACTAACTGAACTTGAAATGAAATTTAAACTGATCGCCGGTTTATCGCTGGCTTTTTTGATGGCTGCAAGTGTTGCAAACGCGCAGCAGGGTACACCGCCGCCACCCCCACCAAAGGCTCCGGAAAATACGCAGCCTGCACCTCAACGCAGGCCCCAGGCACCAGATGCTGTTGCACCCGGTACCAATTATGACTATCACGAAACTTTTGGTCCGCCGTTTTTTACAAAGAACGGTAGCGAATACCGTGCTGCGGATGGTGCACCTGGGCCAAAATACTGGCAAAACAGGGCTGATTACCAGCTAACTGCCAGGCTGGATGACCAAACCAACCAGATCACCGGGTCCGAGATATTGACCTATACCAATAACAGTCCGCAGAAGCTTGGCTTTTTATGGATGAATTTGGAACAAAATCTCTTTAAGTTAGATTCAAGGGGGACCGCCATTGTGCCATTAGCCGGTAGCCGTAACTGGGGCCGTGGACAGGTATTTGATGCCGGATATAAGATCAAATCCATCAAAATGCTTAATGGTAAAGGGCCTGCTATCGATGTGAAGTTCCTGGTGAGCGATACCCGTATGCAGTTGTTCCTGCCAAGCGATGTGCTGCCAAATGGCGGCCAGGTGAGGTTATTGATCGAGTATTCATTTATCGCGCCTGATTATGGTTCTGACCGTATGGGTGTGCTGGAAGTAACTGATCCAAAAACCGGTAAACCTCAAACTAAAAACGGAAAAATATTCCAGGTAGCGCAATGGTACCCGCGCATGTGTGTGTATGATGATATAGAAGGATGGAACACTGTACCTTACACTGGCCCGGGAGAATTTTACCTTGAATATGGTAATTTCGACCTGAAGATCACCGCCCCTGCAAGTCATATCGTAGTGGCGTCCGGCGAGTTACTGAACCCGCAGGATGTTTATACTCCAGCACAGCTACAACGTTGGGCAGAGGCTGCTAAAAGCGAGAAAACCGTCATCATCCGTTCGGCTGATGAAGTTATGCAAGCTTCTTCCCGTCCGGCAGGTAAAAAAGAACTGACCTGGCATTTCAGGATCAACAATGCCCGCGATGCATCATGGGCCTCATCGGCTTCATTTATTGTGGATGCTGCCAAAATGGATCTGCCAAGCGGCAAAAAATCTATCGCCATATCAGCATATCCTGTTGAAAGTGATGGTAAGGATGCCTGGGGCCGTTCAACTGAGTACATAAAAAAATCTATCGAATACAATTCAAAAAAATGGTTTGAGTTCCCTTACCCGGCTGCTACAGCTGTTGCTGGTATAGTGGGTGGTATGGAATATCCCGGTATAGTTTTCTGCGGATATACAGCCAAAACCCGCAGCTTATGGAGCGTGAACGACCATGAGTTCGGCCATACCTGGTTCCCGATGATCGTAGGCTCAAATGAGCGCTTATACGGCTGGATGGATGAAGGTTTCAATACCTTTATTAATACCCTATCGACAGCTGATTTTAATAATGGCGAATACGCGCGCAAAAACCCGGTAGACATGCACTTAGCAGGCACAGCTTTCACAAGACCGGGATTAGAGTCTATGTTAAGCCAGCCTGCTAACCTTAAAGAAAGAAATACCGGTACATTATTATATGCTAAACCAAGCGCGGGTTTAGTGATGCTGCGCGAGCAGATATTGGGCCCCGAGCGTTTTGATTTTGCATTCAAAACCTATATTAACAGATGGGCGTTTAAACATCCTACCCCTGACGACTTTTTCCGCACCATGGAAAATGCTTCGGGCGAGAGCCTGCAATGGTTCTGGAGGGGCTGGTTCCTGAATAACTGGCGCCTGGATGTTGCGGTACGCGATGTTAAGTATGTGGATAACGACGCTACAAAAGGCGCGCTGATAACCATAGATAACCTGGAGAAAATGGCTATGCCGGTTATACTGGAGATTAAAACCGTAAGCGGTAAAGTGGATAGAGTAAACCTGCCGGTTGAAATATGGGAGCGCAACAGCACCTGGACCTTCAAGTATCCGTCGACCGAAGAGATACAGTCGGTTACATATGATCCTGATAAAGTAATGCCTGATGTTAATCCCGACAATAACGTTTGGACCAAACAGTAAATAAAAAGCCCGGTTATGCCGGGTTTTTTTATTGCCCGCCATCGGCTTGTAAATTAAATGTTAAATTCGAAACTAAGTTGTTAAATATGGAGTTGTAAGCTATAAATAAGCTATATTTAATCGACCATTGATCTATCATGAAAATAAAATTCTACTTGCTGGCTTTGATGTTATTGCTGGCTACCGGCTTGCAGGCTCAAATCATACTAAAGGGTACGGTTTACGAATCTGGAACCGGTATCAAACTTTCGGATGTTTTTGTAAGGGATATCACCAATAAACAAATAACCCTGACTGACAAAGCCGGTAAGTTTGAGCTCAAAACCGAATCGGGCCACCTGCTTATTTTTTCATCGCCGGGTTACACTTCCGACACCCTGTATGTGGTAGATCTTACACCTGTACATATTGAGTTGAAAACCCAGTTGATATCGCTGCGCGGAGTAGATATTACAGCCTCAAAAACCCCGTTCGATCCGCATAAAGAATACCCTGATGTATATACCAAAAGCAAGGTTTACCCGCTTTCGCCCTCCAGTTGGTTTAGCAAGGATGCCCGGGATGCCCGCAGGCTGAAACACTATTTTGAGCGGGAAGCACAGGAAAACAGAGTGGATCAGGTATTTAACGTGGTATATGTAGGCAGCATTGTGCCATTAAAAGGGCAGGAACTTGAAAACTTTATGACGCTTTATCGCCCAAGCTATGCCTTTGTGATCAGCAATAACAGTGAATCGATGGCAGCGTATATCAATGATTCGTATAAAAAATATATGGCGCTTCCGCCTGACAAACGCCAGTTACAAAAGCTTCCTACTCAATAATTTATAGCTGATCTGCTGGAATAGTTAAGGTAAAGCAGGTTTCCTCCGGCGTTGATATTACGTCGATACTGCCGCCGTGTGCAGTGGCAATTTCAGAAGCTATATACAAACCAAGCCCCAGGCCTTCCTGCCCCGGTTTGACCTCCCCGCGCGAGAATGGCTGGAAAAGACGTTTCATCACTTCGACAGATATCTTTTTGCCGTAGTTGATCACCGATAATTTAAACTCGCCCCGGGCACTTGCAGCAAACACTTTAACAGGAGCATCTTTTTTGCCGTGGTTAAGCGCGTTGCTTAACAGGTTAGATAGCAGTTGGGCTATGCGTTTGGTATCGCAATTAACTGGTTCTGCTAAGTTAAATTCTGCTTCAATAGCCCTATCAGGCCATATTGTTTGTAGCTCGGTGATCACCTGGTTAATGCTGCCCTCCAATGATATTTTAGAGTTGTAATCTAAATTGATCCCATCCCCAAGCCGCCCCCGGGCGAAATCAAGGATGTTTTCTATCAACCCGTTCATCCGGTAGGAAGCATCCTGGATGATACTGGCAATACGCACGGTTCGTTCATCAGGCGCCATCCTCACCAGTAGTTGCGCGCTGTTTAATATCGCGCCCAGCGGGTTACGCAGATCATGGCCCAGTATAGCGATAAACTGCTCCCTTAACTCCGCTGTTTTTTGTTCTTCCAAAAGCGTTGCCTCGGCGTGTTGCAGTTGCTCAATAGAGTTGAGGTGGAAAGAAATAAGCTCGGCAAATAGTTTGAACATCCCTATAGTTTCCGGGTTGTTCAGCCTGGCTGGTCTTGGGTCGATAGCGCAAAGCGTACCGAAAAAAGTACCATCCCGCCTGATAATGGGCATGGAGATATAGCTTTGAAAGCCATACATCGCCGGGATGGGGTGACCGGCAAATATCTCATTTTTGTCAACATGATCAATAACGACAGCTTTTCCACTTTGTCGTATCTCATTACAAAAAGTTGTTTCGATCTTTAATTCGCCGCCTGGTTGCATGCCAAAAAAGATATCATCTTTTACACTGCAGGCTACCCATTTATCTTCGGTAACCCGGGCAATGGCTGCAAAGCCCATACCCGTGGTGCGGCAAACCACATTCAGCAGTGTTGGCACTATAGGAATGCTGCTGATGGCGTCAACATCTGCCTGGAAATTTACGATTGAGTGAGCCAAACTGATTTAATTAGTAGGAAAATATGTTAATCAAATAAACGGAAATACTAACACATTACAAACTCTTAATGTTTTAACTCTCACCATAACAATTTTGAAAAAAGAGGATGTGGCCCTCTCGCTATATCCTTCGCACATAACTACAATTTGCAATAAAGATATTTTATGTACTTTTATTTGATGAGATACCTGCTATTGATTTTGCTACTTTGCTGTTTTGCGCTACCGGTATGTGCGCAAACAAACGCCATTTCAGATACCACACTGCAATACCAGCGCTTTACCAAATGCGAAAAGCAATGGGTGGCGCTTACTAAACGCGATAGATCAGGCAGGTATATTTATGGGTATGTGTTTATTGATGATAAAGCCGGGTTTGTTTTTTATGCAGGTGGACTGTTTGGAGTTGACAAAAATCAAAAGTACTATATCGATACCATCGCCTTTAAAAAGGAGCACCCAAAAGTGCTTATCAAGCCTAATTGGCAAAAGGTGGCCATCATATCGCCAAAGCATTATAGCGAGTTGGGGATTGATGCCCAGCCCGATTGGGTAAAGCCCTATTACACGTACACCGATACGGCCGTGCACGATCAGCGTGTAGGATTTATGTATAATGACCTGGACGAACCCGCCCTGGCGTTGCCTTTCCTGCAAAAATCATGGCAACTGAATACCCGCTCAAAAGGTACCGCTTACGATCTCGGCTTTGCCTATAACGAACTGGGAAGATATGACGAGGCTATCTCCGTGCTAACCCCGGCTATATTGCTTGGCAGCGATAACGCTTTTCTGTACAAGCAATTGGGCGATTCCTACGCCGCTAAAAACGATACAGCCAAGGCTTTCGACTCCTATAAAAAGGCCATCGATCATTTCCCCAACGGCAAGAACGAGGCCAAGGCCGAAGCAGCGTTTGTACTGGCCGGTGTATATAAGAAAAATGGCGACGCTGACGAATACAAAAACTGGATGCTTAAAGCCAAATCCTACAGCCCGACGGATTCCCGGTATTATAAACTGATAGTGGATGCAGGGTTTTGAAGGGAGTCATTAGGTCATTAAATGGGGTATCCGTCCGGGAGTAAGCGTAGCGCGGACAGGTGCGGACAAATACAACCACCCCCTCCCAACCACTACAACGAATACAACCACTACAACCAATTCTCAACCAACTCATTAACCATAGCTTAACAAATTGTCGCTGTGGAAAACAATAAAAGGCCATTTTTGTTGTTCTTTAACTTTGCCCCTTTGCATTTGCCCCCATTAATGAGATACGTTGTATTGTTCCTCCTGTTATTTTGCTCCTTTTTTAGTGCGCGCGCGCAGTCATTTGTTGGAACCGATAACCAATTAACCTATCAGCCGTATGGCAAATGCGAAAATCAATGGGTGGCCCTAAGCAACCGCGACAGGGCTGGCCGCTACGTCTATGGCTATATATTTGTGAATGATACTGTAGGGTTTATGTTTTATGCCGAGGGTCTGTTCCGGGTTGATCAAAGCCAGAATTATGTGGTTGATACCGTGGCTTTTAAGGGCGAACACCCTAAAGTAGCCATACCGGCTGACTGGCAAAATGTGGCCACTATAGCATCCAAACATTATGCGGAGCTGCATGTGCCGGTGGTGCCCGACTGGGTGGCTCCTTATTATAACTATACTGATACCGCGGTTTATGACCAGCATATCGGCTTCATTTACAACGATTTGGGCGACCATGTAACCGCGCTGCCTTACCTGCGAAAAGTTTGGCGGCTGAACAATCACACCAGTAAGGTGGCTTTTGAATTGGGCTGGGCCCTCAACGCCCTGGGCAAATATGACGAAGCCATTGCTGTGCTTACCCCGGCTGTGAAATACGATCCTAATAACCCCCTGCTGAACAAGCAATTAGCTGATGCCTGCCGTTATAAGAAAGACTATAAAAAGGCTATCCTCTATTACAGGCAGACCATTACCCACATCTTTAACGAGCCCAACGAAACCAAGAGCGAAGCCGCGTTTTACCTCGCCGACATCTACAAAAAAACGGGTAACACCGCCGAATACAAAAACTGGATGACCAAAGCCAAAACCTACACTCCGTACGATTCCCAATTTTATAAGGCGATCACGGATGCAGGGTTTTGATGCTTAACAATCGCCCCTAACTACCCCGTAAAACCCCGTACTTACCCCGTTTTGCCCGCGAAATGCCCGGTGGGTGATTTGGAATGAC
>JABDFM010000086.1 GCA_013286565.1 Bacteroidota bacterium | reverse complement strand
GGGCGTTAAATATTTTATTTAATGAAATGGGTATGGTATGATCTTGCAAAGCTCGTTGCTGACCGCTTATTTTTAGCTTTTTCCGCTTATCCGAGTCGCTTTGTAATTCGGTCACTTTAGTTATCAATTCTGCGGCATTTTTATAAACAGCTATTTCATTTTCGGTATCATACAGATTTTCTATACCCTCCGTGTATTCGGTCAGGTAGCAGGCTCCGAGCATAGGCGCTTCAATATCACGTAACCGCGAATAACTATCTGGCTTAGAAAGCGGGAAACGAAAGGATGGATAGCGGTTGGCGCCCAAAGTGATCATACTCTCAGCTATTAATGCATTGTATTGATCAAATGTCGGGGTCCCATGTATTTTAGTTTCCAATTGCGCACTAACAGCGGTATCGATATTGCGCTGTTGTATTTTACGCCAGTAAGGTATCAAACCCTGTTGTGCAATAAAATCAAAATTGAACCTAACCTTTTGGCTCAATGTATAGTTTGTCGAAACAGGATCAAAGGATACCTCCGTATTTTTCCAACCAATACCATAAATTGCAAGAGGTATATCCTGGGCTTGCCGGATCACTTCTTCAAATAATAGCAGTCTTTGAATATCTTTAGAGCCGATAAAAGTTATTTGTTTGTTTGCTTCGGTTTTTAAAACCCGGTATTGCGGGTCGATCCACATTGGCATTGGTAAATCGATGTAAGGATACCCGGCTTTTTCGTACCATTGAGCAGCTTTGTATTCGGGTACCCAGTTAAGGTCAAAAACTGCAAATTCGGCAGGAACATCCTTATAATTGCGGATATGATCGCAAAAGAAATTCACACATGGGATACCCATGTTTTGTATTTTGTTAATAGACGCCACATCTATTTGATCAGGGTACAGGTAACTTAAGAAAATATCAGCAGGATTTTTTTTGAGCCAGTCTATCGTATCGGCCCAAATGTCCCGCTTCCATTTTAAATGAGCTTCTTCGTTTTTGGGTACTAAGCCAAAGGCCCAGTCGGCACCGGGGCATTCCGTCCATTCATTGCCAGCTTCGGTGATCCCGTTTTTGATGTAATGTTCCCAGAACTTATAAGATGGGATAGGATATTGTTTTTCCGACTGGAGAAAGGAGAGAAATATTTTCAATTTTGTTTTCTGATTAAAACATCGATCTGCACCAATTCCCATGCTGTATGCCTGCCATGCCCAAATGTATAAATGTTTAACCGTTGGGCAGCGGATTCTAAAACTGAATTCATTTAGTTAATAATAGCTTTATCCTCTTAGCAATTTTCCAGCCGAATATTTTTGCAAAATAATTTATAAATTTCCCGCCCATTACAGGGGTAAAATCATAGCCAGGATATCTTTTTAGTCCCCGATCAGCGAGCTTGTATATTTCAGGGTATTTTAAATAGGTCATTACTGCAAGGCTCGTAAATTGCTTATTCATTGCCAACCTCATAGCCGCAGACCGGTTATGAGCGGATAAATATTTTTCTTTTAGCGAGATAGACCGGTAAATGCTCTCAAAAGCAGCTTTATTTTGTTGTGAGGATAAATTTTCATTGATATGATTAAACTTTCGGTAGTAGCTGATGCCTTTGGTTTTTATTATGCCAGCGGAGTTCAGGATCACACGGCTGAAAAATTCACCGTCATCATCGACTGTAAGTTCTTCATTCCATTTTCCTGCTTTATCAATAATGGTTTTTGGCGTTAGCCATGCATGAACAGAGATGATTGGTGCTATCTCTTTGAAACCTCCAAGAAAGTTCATCAAAAAATGCGCAGGGTCATCATCAGTAAACAGGAAATCATTTTCACAGGAAGTGGGCATACCTTCCCTACATGGCGAGCCATCCTTAAAATGTACAGTGCCGCAGGCTGCTATTTTACCCGGATTTTGCAGCAGGGCGTCAATTTGTATGGCTATCTTATCAGGACTAAGCAGATCGTCCCCATCCAAAAACTGTATAAATTGGCCCTTTGCTTCCTGCAAACCTTTGTTTCGTGCTCCGCTTGCGCCCTTGTTTTCCTGATAAAATAGCCGTACCATTTCTGATTCAAATTCCCGGGCAATTGGCAGTGTACCGTCTGTTGAACCGTCATCAATTATAATGATTTCTTTATTGGGCCATGTCTGATCCAATGCCGATGAAATAGCTTCAGCAAGGTATTTCTCAGAATTGTAAGCCGGAATGATAATTGAAACTAAAGGCTGATCCATTTAAATGGTCATTTTACCTTGCTGAATATTTTTATCCAGTGGTCTTTAAGAGAGACGTCTGCGGGAGGCGTATTATTGAAAAACCAGGGTTGTTGCAATAGGCTCACATATTTATCGTCATCCTGGTCAAGCTCAATGATCCGGTCAATCAAGGGTGTGAAATCAAGTTTTTGAAATTGGTATTGCATCTTTAATTGCATCCCGATGGCTTTTAGTTTTCGTTTAACACGACTTACCGGATCTTTGTGATAGGTCGGCAATATATCCTTAAAATCCAGCAGGCTATGTTTTTCGAGCCATCTAATCATAGCTGAATCGGTTGCTTTTGCATAGTCAGCGGAATTTATAAAACTGGCGGTATTAAATACGCTGTTAATAAAAGGGTTGCCACAGTATATTGGTATGCTGTCGGCCTGCATGGCATCATATAGTTTTTCAGTTTGATAGCCGGGATAAACATAATTCTCAAAAGCAATCGTAAATTTATACCCACTCAGAAACTGTCTTTTTCGCTCCCAAACATTACCCTTATAGGCTTTATCAATGCTTTGCATATTATTCATTGACTTGCCGGGGGCATCTACCTTTTTGTAGCGGGATAATTGCCTGAAAAACTCTTCGCGATAGGCAACCGGATGTGAATATAAGAAATTACAAAAGTGGCTTTTTTTTCTGAGGACATCTGCGGCATCATAATTAGCCGGTTTTACCAGCTTTTGCGGATCAAGGCCGTGCCAATGTATCCTTTTGTATGCCGGGTTATTAACCTTGTCCTCGGGTATGACACCAAAGGCCCAATCGCAGATTGACAGATCGGGATGAATATTTTCACAAAAATAACCTATCCGGGAATAATTTCCGGCTGGCGGAATATCAATTCCGTAAGGTCCGAAAATTATGAAATCAGGATCAGCAGATTCCTCGAATTTGTAAATAGCAGTTAGACCCTCGATATCGAAAACCTCTTTTTTGAAGCCTTCAAACGTCAAGCCGTTTTCAAACCTGACTTTTATTGTTTTAACCAAACCTGGTAGCTAAAAAATATTTTCTGAGTTTTAAGAATGGCATTTCCCATAAATAATAAGATATTAATGAAACTATATAGATCGCCACAAAGCTGAACGGGAAAACTCGCCAAATATGTAGTTCACCCTTCATAAAAAACTGCTGCCATACATAAATGCTATAAGATAAAACCCCTATATGAACAATAAATTTATTATTTAGCAATTTAAAAGCAATACTGTTTGATGGCGAAATATTGGTAAGTATTAAGAACAGTATAGCGACCGAAATGAATGTATTGCCAATTGGAATGATTATAAACGGCAGATAGTTGCGATGTTGTGAACATAACAACAACAATATTAATGCAATAGAAATGATCTGTAATATATATGAGTTAGCCTTTTTCAATTTGCATATGGCGGCATTTTCAAAAAGCAAAACGCCTCCAAAAGCACCGATCATTATGGAGTCGGAAGATGCAAAGAATGGCGACAGCAAAGGCAACTCCAATTCAGGGTATTGATAAGTGATCAGCCTGATGATACAGGAATAGACTATGAGTATGCCAAGGACAATTTTCAATTTCTTTCTGAAAAGAAAAAAGATCAGGGGCCAAAAGATATAAAATTGCTCCTCAACAGAGAGGGACCAAAAATGGCCGACAAACCAATTGGTGTTTTTCAGATTAAAGTTTACCGTAAATGTAAAAGCGTGTAACAGGTCACTGTTTGTGACCCCAAGTTGTTCAATATTTCCCCAGGCCATTACAAAAAAGATATAAAGGAAAAAAACAGGGAATATCCTGAGTACCCTTCTGATGTAAAAGTTTTTTATATCTATTCTTCCCGTGGCTTCCTGTTCTTTTAACAATAAATTGGTAATGAGCAGCCCGCTGATAACAAAAAAAATGGTTACCCCTACATATCCATAATGAGCCAGTGTCCAATATATAGTGGGGAGAAAAGATTTTTTATTGTATGGGTTATGGTTTATCAAAACCAGGATGATCGAAATGGCCCGAAATCCATCTAAGGATGATATCCTCTTATTGTTATTACCCTGTTTTATTATTTCAGCCAAATCAAAAAATAAATTCCCAACTATCCTTTTTATTCTGCTCTTCCAATTTTTGATAATATGCAGCATATATTTCCATGAGCTCACTTTCTACAGGGGTATTCCGTGTTTCCGGCTGCACTATTTTATTTTTCAGCTTATAATAGGTTGTACCTATCCATACTTTTGTTTTAGAGTAAAAACTAATATCAGATTGGTCACCGGAATATTCGTATTTGATCTTGCCTATTTGCTCCTCACGCCTAAAGGTTCTTTTTGTTGCTGATGACGATACATTCCCTGGTGTTGGCACCGACATAGAATTATAGCCTGTATAATAGGCAATTTTTGCTCTTAGGTACGTTACCCGTAACGAATATTCCCAGTCGATCATTTTGAACTGGGTATCATACAATCCCAGCAAACCAAGGGATGATTTTCGTTGTAGCATCGTCACATCGCTAAATGTAAAAGTTTTTGTAACACCGTTTTTCCATTGCAGGTAGTAGGATAGTCTGCTGGCAGAGCCCACCCAACTGGGATTTGCAAGGTCACCTTCGAGCATATTCGAAATGCAAATATCCACACCCTTATTTTGAAGCATAAAATCACGGCATTTGCGGATGGCCTCTATAGCATGGACATCATCATCGATCAACTTTTTTATGATAGTGCCTTTTGCCATTAAAAGGGCTTTGTTCCAACCGTTTGCCTGGTTGTTATCCGGCTCACTGATAAATTGATGTATTTTATTTGAAGCAAACAGGCCTTGCAAATATTCTGCTGAACCGTCAGTGCTTTCACTATCTACCACAACTATTTCCTCGTCTGGATTAAGATTGGGTAAAAGATGCGCAAATAGTACTCTTAAAAAAGGTAACCTATTTTTGGTTGAGATAACAAAAGATAAGGTATAGGTCACAACTTTTATTGGATTACTTTTGCAGGTATTTCCTTAGTTTTAGAAAAGGTTTTTCCCATAGGTAATAGGAAGCCAGGGACACCGGATAGATGATAGCTATGTTTAGTGGGAATGACCGCCATTCGAATTTAGAATATCCTGCAAAAAAGAATTGCTGCCAAATGTATATACTGTATGATAAAATACCAACGTGAGCCATCGCCTTTGAATTTAGCTGTTTGTAAATAAAATTTCGCTGCGGTTTAATATAACTGAATATTAGAAACAATACTGACATCGCGACCATTAAATTGCCAAAAGGCAGAAAAATAATAGCCAGTTTTCCATAGTCTGTACAATATATGGACAGGAGGAAAACTGCTAATGCCAGAAGTTGTAACCAGAAATTGTTAAATAGCTTATTTTTCACGATCTCTGGGTTGTCAAAATAGAATAGTCCGCCTAATGCACCCACTACAATTGCATCAGCGTACATGAAGAAAGGGGAAAGAGAAATTAATCTGTAAGCTGGAAACTTATAATCAATCACCCTTGCAATACAGGCATAAAATAAAAACGCGATCAATACCAGTTTTAAATGTTTTCTGAAGAAGATTAATATTACCGGCCACATCAAGTAAAACTGTTCCTCAACAGAAAGCGACCATAAATGGCCTAAATACCAATTTTTTATGCTTATAAAATTAACAGTGAATGTAAAGGCATGGACAAAATCACTCTTATTTAAACCTAGATTTTCAAAATCTTGCCAAAAGTAAATAAATAGGACATACAGTAAAAAAACAGGCATTATCCTGAATGCGCGCCTGACGTAAAAGGCCCCTAAATGGATTTTGCCAGATTCAGACTCCTCTAATAACAATAAGTTGGTGATCAAAAAGCCGCTTATAACAAAAAACACGGTTACACCCACCGCGGCGTGCCTGGCAATGTCAATCAATATAGGTGGAAATCCTGGGGATAAGCGGCTATGACATATTAATATCAAGATTATCGAAACTGCCCTAAAGCCATCTAATGAAGGTATCCTTTTCAATATGATGTATAGCTTATAAATGAAATTTTTATCATTTCAAGCTAATTACTTTTTGATCCTCAACACTTTTGCAGGTATTCCTGCAACAATTGCATTTTGGGGTACATCCTTGTTTACAACGGCCCCGGCACCTACAATGGCGTTATCGCCAATGTTAACACCAGGCAGAATAACTGCATGACTTCCAATCCACACATTGTTTCCAATATTCACATCCTTAGCGATATGACTGGTCCGGTACAATGCTGCTTCGGGGTCGTGCGTTAAACTGGTAATGCTTACGTGTGATGCGATGAGGCAGTCGTCTCCAATACGAATATTGCCTTGCCCCCATAGATGTACAAAGGCATTTATAGAAACATTATTACCAAGAGATACATTTGAAGCCCCTTCGATACGAACCGGGAATTGTATAAATACATCAAGACCACAATATTTAAATGTTTTCTTTAGCCTTTTTAGCCTATTTGAATAAATGAGTTTATCCAATTTGGTAAATTGGTTTTTTATTTTTGTGACTATCCAAGTAAATATCAACTTCTTTTGTAATTTAAATTCCATTCTGGCTGCAAATAAACCTTGCCCAAACGATGGTCATACTGACCGCCTTCGTGAAAGTTATTTTCTACCGTAAAAGCAGTACATGGTGCTACCCAATCAATAAAGCTACGGTAAATGTCAAAGATTCCAGCTGATACCTGGTAAGATCCTGGCCTTAGCAAGTTTTTAAAATTTATTCTTACCGAAGCTCCGGAGGCATCAACCGTAGTAAAAGAACTTGAATCTCTCTGGAACATACTTACAATCTCGTTATCGTCTTGATCATAAATAATGATGAAGAATTCAACCTTATCATAATTCGGTCTTTCCACAGAATACTTAACCAGTATTTCAACATCTTCAAAGATATTTAAGCTGCAATCAGATGTATTATTGACCAATATATATTCAATAAGGACGTCACCATTGCCTGCAATATGCGTTAGACTACCCTTGTTAATTTGCCTTTTGTTTTTGATATATTTTTCGATGGTATTTTCAGCAGTGCCTTCAAAATCGAGCGCACCGTTTGATAATAATAACCCTTTTTTGCAGAGCGCTTTTACACTCGCCATGTTATGACTCACGAACATAATCGTCCGCCCCTCCCCTCTGCTCACGTCGCCCATTTTGCCAAGGCATTTTTTCTGGAACTCTGCATCGCCGACGGCAAGCACTTCATCTACAATTAGTATTTCCGATTCCAGGTGCGCCGCCACGGCAAATGCAAGCCGGACATACATACCAGATGAATAACGCTTTACAGGAGTATCGACATAGCGCTCCACACCGGCAAAATCAATAATCTCATCAAACTTGCGTTTTATCTCGGCCTTCCGCATGCCTAATATGGCGCCATTGAGGTAAACATTTTCGCGGCCCGTTAATTCGGGATGGAAACCCGTGCCGACTTCAAGTAAACTGGCTATGCGCCCTTTTATCTTTATTGAACCGGCAGTAGGTGATGTCACTCTGCTCAGTATTTTCAATAAGGTGCTTTTACCTGCGCCGTTTCGGCCGATAACACCTACTGCATCACCCTGCTCAATTTCAAAGTTCAAATCGTTCAGGCTCCAAACGATATCACTTCCGCCTTTTTGAGTACGATCATTCACCTCGCCAATTTTCAAAAAGGGGTCTTCCTTGCCACGTAAGCGCGCCCAAAACCGTTCCAGGTCACGCGATACTGTACCTGTACCGAAATCACCTAACTGGTATGCTTTGGAAAGATGTTTTACTTCAATTGCTTTTGCCATTATACCGTATCGACAAATGTTTTTTCAACCTTATTAAATACAACAATGCCAAGTAAAAGAATGATAATTGTTACAGCTACGCTGTAGCCCAATAGCCCCCAGCTAAACATCCCGTTATCCATAAACCCAAACCTGAAAGTTTCTATAATGGCTGTAACGGGGTTGAATTTTATCAGCCAGCTATAAGCGGGATATTTTGCGACAGCCGTTGACAGGGGATAAATCACGGTAGTCGTATACATTAGTAAAGGCACACCGAAGGTAACTACAAATGCCAGGTCGCGGTACTTGGTTGTTACGGCAGAAACCATCATGCCCAAACCGAGACCAAGCGCTGCAATCAGGATAATAAGCAGCGGAAAAAGGGCTATGTAAATAGTTGGGTGTATAGGAGCTCCTTTGAAATAGTAGAAAAACAGCAATATAATAAACAACACAAACTGTACAGCAAACCGGATAAGGTTAGAGAATACGATACTTAACGGCATAATAAGCCGGGGGAAATACACCTTACCCAGCATAGCCGAATTGTCCTTGAAAACCGTCGAGGTTTTGGTAAGGCACTCCGAAAAGTAGTTCCATATAATAGTACCGGCCAAATAAAATAAAGGAGCCGGAACATTATCTGTAGAAATTTTGGCCAGGTTAGTAGGCTGGATAAAAAACCAAACCGGGCCAAGGATGGTTTGCTTATAAAAGGATACAAAATCGCGTCGAACTAACAGCAGCAAAAGATCGCGATAATGCCATGTATCCTTTAGCCTTAAATCAAAAAGATTGTTCTTAGGTGTAATTTCAATATCCCAATCTTCGTCAGGAAGGTTGTTCATCACTTATCAGTTTTAGTAAACTATTCATATAGTCGTCCTCATTAAAATAACTAAGACAACGGCTTTGCAGATCTTTTCTCCTCGCAAGATTTAACGGCTTTTCCAGGTAGCGTGTAATGGTTTTTTCCAGCTCGTCCAGGTCGTTCACATTAATGGCAGTACCCAGTTCGCCGTTCCTAATGGCATCGACGCTGCCATCTGCATTGCCGCATATAACTGGCAGCCCACATGCTAAAGCCTCAATAAATACAATTCCAAAGCCTTCTTTTTTACTTGGCAATACAAACAAATCGGCCAGCAAAAAATGATCAGCCAGTTCACTATCATTCAGAAAGCCTGTTAATATAACCTGGTCATTAACCTGGCAGGCATCTATCAGGGCCTTGATGCGCAACTCCTCTGTGGGGTCGTATTGCCCCGAAAGTATATATTTTATACCCGGAAATTTGACCTTCAATTTGCCAACCGCCTTTATCACTTGCTCGTATCCCTTATATTGTTCTGATGATGCAAGGCGGGTGAGTGTAAAGATCACTTTGTTTGAAGAGTCTATGCTGTACCTGTTTAACAGGTACTCTGGTTTTGAAAAAGCAT
>JABDFM010000085.1 GCA_013286565.1 Bacteroidota bacterium | reverse complement strand
TTTAGGATTGGTTAAATTAAATATAAATCGCAAATATTAAATAGCCGAAATAATTTAATCTGCTAAAACTTTTTAAGACCTTTGCCAGCCTTGCCTTTTATGTAGAAAATGAAATTAAATCTAAAACGCCCTCTTGCATTTTTCGACCTGGAAACTACCGGTACCAATATTGGGATCGACCGTATAGTTGAAATATCTGTTATTAAACTTTATCCGCCAGATGGCGAAAAAGAGGAGGTGAAAACATGGCGTATTAACCCGGGTATGCCTATTCCGCTTGAATCGTCATTGGTGCATGGTATTTATGATGAAGATATTAAGGATGAAAAGTTATTTAAGGAGTTAGGCGCTTCCATAGCTGAATTTATTGGGGAAAGCGATTTGGCTGGTTATAACTCCAACAAATTCGATATTCCCATGCTGATGGAGGAGTTTTTGCGTGCCAGGATCCCGTTCGACCTGGAGAACAGGCATTTTGTAGATGTGCAGAACATTTTTCACCAGATGGAGCAACGTACATTAAAGGCGGCTTACCAGTTTTATTGCGGTAAGCAGATCATTAATGCACACTCAGCCGAGGCAGACACACGCGCTACTATGGAAGTTTTGATAGCACAGGTAGAAAAATATACCGGTGCAGAATTTGAAGATAAAAAAGGCAATAAGAGCAAACCCATAATTAATGATATAGCAGCGCTGCATAAATTTACCAACCTGAACAGCCCGGTTGACTTTGCCGGACGTATGGTTTATAGCGAGCAGGGTGAGGAGCTGTTTAACTTTGGTAAGCATAAAGGCCGAAAAGTGGAAGATGTGTTTAACATGGAGCCCAGCTATTATTCATGGATGATGCAGGGCGATTTTCCGCTATACACCAAACGTAAACTGGAAGAAATTTATAGTCGCTGGAATACCAAAAGAATAGCCGAACGCCAGCCTAAACCCGTACAACCCAAGCCTGCTGAAAACCAGGTTAAGGCAGAGCAGCCCAAAGCAGTTGATAGCAAACCCCTAACACAAAAACCAACAGAAAATCAACCCAAAAAAGAATTTCATAAACCGGATCAACGGAATGAACAGCCAAATCGTCCGTTTAAAAAGGAGGAGCCTGCAAAACCTGTTAATGAAGATATGCTGAAAATGCTGGCTGATAAGTTTAAGAAGGGGTAGTTAGAGATTAGTTAATTAGAGATTAGTGGTAGAAAATAAGTAAGCCTAATCGCTAATCTTCAATCTCTAATCGCTATTCCGAAGGAAGCCTATATTCCGTTTCAGCCCGGCAAACCTGATGCGCTTTACAGCTGAATTTTTAAATACTTTTTGAAAAACATCCTCGGTGATGTCTTGCCAGTCGTGTTTATTCATCTCGAGAAGATCATCGTGAGGTTTGAAAGCTGTTTCCTGGTTTAGTACCGAAAACTTGTTCCAGGGGCAAACATCCTGGCATACATCACAACCGAACATCCAATTATCCATTTTTCCGTGGAATTCCTGCGGTATTTCATTTTTAAGCTCTATCGTCAGGTAAGAGATACACCGGCTGCCATCAACAATATATGGTGCTACAATAGCCTCTGTTGGGCAAGCGTCAATGCAGCGGGTGCAGGTACCGCAATGGTCGGCAGTGGCAGGTATATCATATTCCAATTCAATATCAACGATCAGCTCTGCTAAAAAAAAGAAGGAGCCAGTTTTGGTATTAATGAGATTGGTGTTTTTTCCTATCCATCCCGCACCTGCCTTTTTGGCCCAGGCTTTATCAAGCACTGGTGCTGAATCTACAAATGCACGTCCATTTACTTCGCCTATTTTTTCATTGATGATTGCAAGTAACTGTTTTAGCTTATCCTTTATTACCTGGTGATAATCAGCGCCAAAGGCGTAGGTGGATATTTTAGGGGCCAGCGGGTCAGCTTGTTGCTGATCCGTATAGTAGTTAAGGCCAAGCGAAATAACAGATCGTGCGCCATCAACCAGCAGGCGGGGGTCGAGGCGTTTATCAAAATGATTTTCCATGTACTGCATTTCGCCATGCATACCTTTTTTTAGCCAAGCTTCCAGTCGGGGTGCTTCTTCATCTAAAAATTCAGCTTTGGCAATACCACAAAACATAAAGCCGAGTTTTTTAGCCTCGGTTTTTATCAATTTGCTGTAAGCTGATTGGTTTTGCTGCATTTAATGCAAAGATAGGATATTGAGTCTTTAGTCTTAAGTTCTGAGTCTTGAGTCAAAAATCAAGCTGATCACTTAATGCTGGTCGAAAAAACCAACTTGCCGTAAGAAGGCTACCTGGTCAAAGTAATCCGTCTTTTTTGCTATTTTGCCGTTTTTGATGGTAAAGATAGCGCAATAGGTAAGGGTGTATTTTTTGCCTTTCATATAATCAGGCGTGCCGGATTCAGGATTGGAAAGGGTACCACTTGTGGTGTATTCAACCACTATCGTCGAGCCAGCATTAATGGTATTGAGGACTTTATAAGTCAGGTCCGGTGATGACGAGAAATATCGGGTGTATACTTCAGATATCCCTGCCGGGCCGGTTTTAGCGCCCTCCCAATTGGGTGAAAAAACTTGTGCATCATCGGCATAGCCATTGGCGATGGCTTTTACATCATGTTGTGCCAAAGCGTTGAAATGATTAGCAATAACATCTGATGATTGGCAATACGCCGGTTGCATGCCCAATATTAAAAGGGACAGAACTAAGTATCTCGTAACAGCTCTGAATTTCAAATACATAGTCTAAATGTAAGAAATATCGATCCAAATAAAAACCCCCTTTGTATTTCAAAGAGGGTTTTGGAATTTTATTGTTCCCCTTTAGGGGTTAGGGGATTAAAAACTATGCCTAATGCTATTGCTTAAATTTTTCACTGTCCAGTAACCACTGTCCAATATGCGGCGCACAGTCATTAATGGATCATTTGCATCGCGTTTTTCAGACAGCTGGAAGGCCAGTTTAAAGCCCCGTTTGTGTAATTGTGGTAAATTTTGGGCGTTCCACACACCAAAAGGGAATGCAAAGTATTTTATAGGTTTACCGGTAATATCGGCCAGTTTCTTGGTCGGCTTGTCTAACTGGATCTCCCAATCCTTGGCGGTCGATAATTTTCTAAAATCACTATGGTTCCAGGTATGGCTGGCTATCACATTTCCTTCATCCGACAACTGCTTTATCTGTGCGGCGCTCATATAATGCCGTGTTGTTTTGCCGATAGATACCGTCATGATAAAGAACACGCCTTTAAAACCATATTTTTTCATTTCGGGGCGGGCTATCTCAAACTGATCCAAATCCGTATCGTCAAAGGTAAGCATGATCGGTTTGCTGGGCAGGGCAGTACCTTTAGTCAGGTAGTCATAAAGCTGATCCGGTAAAATAGTATGATAACCGCTATCCGCCAACATTTTCATGTGCGCCTTAAAAGCGGCAATAGGGATAATATAATCTCTATTCGTTTTTGAATCGGTAGGTTTCCAGTCGCGTATCTGGTGATAGCATAAAATCGGTACCTGCTTACGCGCCATTATAGCAGCGGCATTGCCCTGAGGTATAAAAGTAGCAGTGGCAGAAGCAGTGTTGTCGGTTGGTTTTGATAGAGCTATAAAAGCACTAAAAAGGCAAAGCAGAAAGGTTATTGAGATAGATTTTGACATAATTAAAGATGATAAATAACAACGGCGAAATTAAAATAAATTAAGATTATATACTTTGTTAAATATTAACATAGTCACACAATCTCCCTGTTACGGGGTTAGAATTATACGTTTCCCCTCCTTGATGGATCTTTTGGCCGCGTCCAATATCTGCATCACGATCATATTATATTTTAAAGATGATTGGTCGTCGGTCGCAGGTATCTCACTCTTAATCGCGGCAGCTAAATATACTATTGGATCATTGATGGGCGCTGCCAATGGCGCTGATTTTTTGGAACCTTTGATGTTCTCGCGCATACGGCTTGTAATTTCAGTTCCGTTTAAGGCATGGTAGTAGCCATGTTCGCCAAAGACTTCCAGGTCCTTGATGCTGAAAGGCCAGTTCCAGGAGGCTTCTATCTGGCCGGTGGCCCCGGGATATTCAACTAATATAGTAGCATCGTCTTCCACCTTTGGATAAACTTCTGGTTTGTAATGACGGGCAATAGCGGTAACAGCGATAGGACGCTGACCATGCATAAACCAGGTCATCAGGTCGGCGCCATAACAGCCAAAATCATTTAATGCGCCTGCGCCGTTCAGCACGGGGTCGGTCAGCCAGGCTAAAAACTCTTCGCTGCAGCCAATTTCTTTTGGTCCCTGGTGCCCATCATGTGCCACCATTTTTTTGATGGCACCGATGCTGTCCTTACCCACCGCATCATATACATCTTTATAAGAGGCATACCAGGTAGTTTCATAATTGGTTAAAACTTTGATGTGGTATTGAGTGGCTAAGGCTTCTATCCGTTTAGCTTGCTCTAAGGTAGCCGCCAAAGGTTTCTCAACCATCACCGGGATGCCGAGCGGAGCGCAAACCTCAACAATATCCACATGATTGCCTACGGCATTATAACCTAATACGGCATCTGGCTTTTTTACAGCCAGCATTTTTTTGAGATCTGTATAAAACAAAGAATCAGGAAGGCTAAATAGTTTACCATATTTCGCCCACAACTGTTTGTTTGGTTCGGCTATGCCAATAATTTCAACTTTATGATTCTTATAATCATTCAGGATACCATATATGTGGTTATGGCTTAAACCAGCCACACACACACGCAATAACTTTTGTGCCGATGCCGCTGTAAACAATCCACAAATCAATAAACTTGTGATAATGAGCTTTTTCATTTTACTTTTCGTTTGATAGGGAGTAAGGAAAGTCCACGTCTTTTGTACCTCTTTGTTTATTTGGTTTTGCCGACATGTTGAAGTTAAGCACTGCACCCTGCATTAACGCAGCATGACTGAGCCAGTTGAAATCATAAGGCTTGCCATTGTAACTTAAGGTATTTACATATTTATTAGCGGCACTGTTATTTGGCGAGTTGATGATCACTTGTTTACCGTTCTCCAAATTAAGCGTGATCTTATTGAACAATGGCGCGCCTAACACATATTGCCCGGCAGCAGGGCATACCGGGTAAAAACCAATGGCCGAAAATACATACCAGGCTGATGTTTGCCCGTTATCCTCGTCACCACAATAACCGTCGGGTGTGGCTTTGTACATTTTGTTCATGGTTTCGCGTGCCCAGTATTGCGCTTTCCAGGGTTCACCAGCATAGCCATATAAATAGATCATGTGCTGTATGGGTTGATTACCATGTGCATATTGCCCCATTCCTGCTATCTGCATTTCGCGTATCTCATGAATCACCTCGCCATAGTAGCTGTCATCAAAAATGGGGGGGAGGGTAAATACAGAATCCAGCTTGGCTACAAATTGCTTTTTGCCACCCATCAGGTTAACCAGGCCCTGTATATCATGAAATACGCCCCAGGTATAATGCCAGCTATTGCCTTCTGTAAAAGCATCACCCCATTTGAAGGGGTTGAATGGCGTTTCCCATGAGCCATCCTTGTTTTTACCACGCATCAGGCCGATAGATGGGTCGAAAAGGTTGCGGTAGTTCATGCTGCGTTTTTTATAGATGCCGATCTCTGATTCCGGCTTATGCAAGGCTTTACCTAACTCATAAATGGCAAAATCATCATAAGCATATTCAAGGGTACGGGCGGCGTTTTCATTTATCTTAACATCGTAAGGTACATAGCCGAGTGTGTTATAATATTCAACCCCTTTGCGACCTGTTGCCCTTGGCCCTTCGTTATTAGCGCCATGGATAAGCGCCTGGTATAAAGTTTCGATATCATAACCGCGAGCGCCTTTAAGATAAGCCTCGGCTACAATCGATGCGGAATTATTACCTACCATTACATCCGAATATCCTGGGCTCGACCATTCGGGCAGCCAGCCGCCTTCTTTATAATCATTGATCAGGCCTTCCTGCATTTCTTTGTTGATGGATGGATAAACCAGGTTGAGGAACGGATAAAGCGCCCTGAAGGTATCCCAGAAGCCGGTACCTGCAAACATATAGCCCGACTCTGTTTTCCCGGTATATGGACTGTAATGCAGTATCTTACCTTGCGCGTTGATCTCGTACAATTTGTTTGGGAAGAAAAGCATACGGTACAGGCATGAATAAAAGGTGCGGGTTTGATCAATGGTACCGCCCTCAACAGCTACGTGGTTCAATGTTTTATTCCAAACATCTTTTGCTTTTTGCTCGGTTGTATTAAAGCTGTCGTTGCCCTGCTCACGTTTCAGGTTTAATTCGGCTTGTTCAATGCTGATGAATGAAGATGCAACCCTTAAATGAACCTGCTCGCCTATGCTTGTCTTAAAGCCAATGACCGCGCTGGCGTGTTTGGCATGCAATTCTGTCGAATCGGTAGCCGTACTATCGCTGTAAGTTCGGGTCAGGGTGAAAGGCTTGTCGATATAAATAACAAAATAGTTTTTGAAATTCTTTAGAGGCCCACGGGCGTATTTGGTTGAATAGCCCACTATCTTATTTTGTGATGGGATGATCTTTACATAAGATCCGCGGTCAAAAGCATCTATCACTATAAAAGAGCTGTCGCTTTTTGGAAACGTAAACCTGAACTGCGCGCTCCGCTCGGTCGGGGTGATCTCAGCAGTCACATCATGAT
This sequence comes from Bacteroidota bacterium, assembly GCA_013286565.1. Lineage (GTDB taxonomy): Bacteria > Bacteroidota > Bacteroidia > Sphingobacteriales > Sphingobacteriaceae > Mucilaginibacter. Next base: position 3,111 of record JABDFM010000085.1, on the reverse strand, counting down.
CGGCCAGGTAAACGCTGTAATAGTAAGGTTTTGCAATTTCGGTTTTGTGCGAGAACCAGCTTTGGCGACCATCCTGTGTAACTTTTATGTGCCCCGTCTCCGGCATAATGGCAAACTGCCCATAATCGTTCATCCAGGGCGAAGGTTGGTGGGTTTGTTTAAAGCCGTTGATCTTGTAGGCATCATAAGTATACTGCCAGCCATCACCCATTTTACCGGTCTGCGGCGTCCATGTATTCATCCCCCAGGGTAAAGCTATGGCTGGGTATGTATTCCCGTTTGACAAGTCATAGTGCGATTGTGTGCCCATCAACGGATTGATATAATCTACCAGATTAATTTGCTTTTTTGTTTGCTGTGCAAATGTTGTGAATGGGGTTAGGATCAGGAGGAGAAGAGATAATCGTTTCATGGGTTATAAGTGGTTGTATTTAGCAATAAAAATAACTTATACGTCATTGCGAGGAACGAAGCAATCTCTACTCATGCTAATCAAACTCCACAATGTTTTTGAAATGCAGAAAGCCATCTGCTCATTTATATATTAAAGGTTCATGACTGTCCTCATTATAGATTGCTTCGTTCCTCGCAATGACGCGCGGTGTATTAAAACAACGTCGGGTTGCTGCCATGCCTTGTTTTGCCTAAATGTTTATAGGCATTATCGGTAGCTTCCCTTCCTCGCGCGGTGCGCATCAAAAAGCCTTCCTGTATTAAAAATGGCTCGTAAACTTCTTCAATGGTGCCCTCATCTTCGCCTACTGCGGTTGCAATAGTTTTTAATCCGACAGGACCACCTTTAAACTTGTCGATGATGGTGAGCAATATTCTATTGTCCATTTCATCCAAACCATGCTGGTCTACATTAAGTGCATTCAGAGCATAATTTGCTATGGCCGTATCAATATTGCCATCACCCTTTATCTGGGCAAAATCGCGTGTACGGCGCAGCAGGGCATTAGCAATACGTGGCGTGCCACGACTCCTACGTGCAATTTCATAAGCTCCTTCATCGCTGATGGGTGTTTTTAATATAGAGGCCGAACGCAGCACTATGGTAGTGAGCAATTTGGCATCATAATACTCCAGCCTTGAATTAATACCAAAACGGGCACGCAAAGGTGCAGTAAGCAAGCCCGACCGTGTAGTAGCGCCCACCAATGTAAAAGGGTTTAATGATAATTGTACTGATCGGGCATTGGGGCCTGTCTCCAGCATGATATCGATCTTAAAATCTTCCATTGCAGAATACAGATATTCCTCTACCAATGGGCTCAGGCGGTGTATTTCATCAATAAATAAAATATCACCTGTTTCCAGGTTGGTTAGCAAGCCCGCCAAATCCCCCGGTTTATCTAATACCGGCCCTGAAGTGATCTTGATGCCAACACCCATTTCATTAGCGATGATATAGGAGAGAGTGGTTTTGCCTAATCCTGGAGGGCCGTGAAGCAGCACATGGTCGAGTGCTTCGCCGCGCTGACGGGCGGCCTGTACAAATACTTTTAAATTGGCTAATATTTTATGCTGACCCGTAAAATCCTCGAAAGCCTGCGGGCGTAATACTTTTTCGATATCCCGTTCGGCAGGAGAGAGGCGTTCGCGGTCAGGATCAAGATGCTCATTCATTGCCAACGAAATTAGTTTTTTATTTCGAATTTCGAATGTTCAATTTCGGATTTAAGAAAGACGAAACGGGCACTAAAATTTAAAAATTCGAAATTGAAATTCCGAAATCCGAAATCAAGATTAACCTTCAGGATACTTTCTGAAAATACTATTGATCCTCATCTGGATCACCCCGATAACCGCTTCGCGGAAAATACTGGTCGACATTTTTGACGTGCCTTCGGTACGGTCAGTAAAAATTATAGGGACTTCCACCAGTTTAAAACCATGCTTGAGGGTGGTATATTTCATTTCGATCTGGAAAGCGTACCCTACAAACTTTATCTTTTCTAATTGAATGGTTTCCAGCACCTGCCTTTTGTAACACATGAAACCGGCGGTTGAATCCTGGATCTTGATGCGGGTTATAAAACGCACATACACCGAAGCGAAGTAACTCATCAGCACACGGCTCATGGGCCAGTTAACCACATTTACCCCTTTTATATAGCGTGATCCTATCGATGCATCAGCCCCCTCAACACAGGCCTGGCGCAGTTTTAACAGATCATCAGGGTTATGCGAAAAATCGGCATCCATCTCAAATACATAATCGTATTTACGGGCGATAGCCCATCTAAAACCGTGGATATAAGCAGTGCCTAAGCCCTGTTTCCCCGCGCGTTCTTCCATGAAAAGGCGTTCAGGGAATTCCTGTTGCAATTTTTTAACAATCAAGGGTGTGCCGTCGGGCGAGCCATCGTCGATGATCAGCAGGTGAAAATCATGAGGGAGCGAAAATACCTTGCGGATGATCCGTTCAATATTCTCTATCTCATTATAGGTCGGTATAATAACTATGCTATCGGGCACTTATTAAAAGCGGTTAGATTTAAGGGTAAAAGCCGGACGGTAAAAATAGCTGATTTTACCAATCATAAGAAATAAAAAAGCAGTAAAGTGTTTATTGCCCTACTGCTTTATATTTAATACGAACTATTTTTATAAATTATCGGTATCCGCTATGATCTGATTATGGTCAGCTACCTCGGGGTTCACAATGTAATTACGTTCTTTAATATATGGCGAAACCAAAAGGAACGCGACAGCAAACACCGTGATGAAACATACATCAAAGTACCAGTAGAAATCGGCACCTGCAAGATGCTTTGCAAAAAAACCGCCCTCAGCTATTTTGCTATTTACCCAGGCGGTAATAAGATTACCTACCGCTACCACCATTAACCAAACTGCTGTCATTGTACTCTTCATCGATTTTGGCGAATGGGTGTAAGCATATTCCAGGCCTGTAATGGAAACCAGCACTTCAGCTGCCGAAAGCAACACGTATGCCACTGCTTGCCACCAAAACGAAGGATGCCCTCCTTTGTCGATGTTTTCTTGTATCAGAGCTATAACCACAAATGACAGGGCCGTGAGTATCAATCCTTGCTTGACGTTGCAAAACGAAATTTTGATCCTGAGAAGGTAGAAGGTATAAAG
>JABDFM010000084.1 GCA_013286565.1 Bacteroidota bacterium | reverse complement strand
GTGCTACATACATTTGGTTAGCAGCTGTTATCTCGCGCGGGGCAAGGTATAATTTCTGGTAAGCAAAATAAATGAGCACCATTGCAATGATGGCTCCGCCTATAAAAACTAAACTTTTTTGGTTCTCGCGCACAAACTTGCCTGACTGTCCTAAATCCTTTTCAGTTGCTATGACCTTGGTATTCACTTGGGTTTTTGACATTTCTATTCTAAAATTAAGTTTGCAAAAATACAGTTTTCAAATTTGTTAGCAATAGGTTAAGTTAAATAATTCGTGGAGGAGCTTTTGAGGGTGGGAGTTAGTTGATTAGAGTAGGGAGAATGGGGCGTATTGCAGGTTATAGGTTAGTGACCAGTGATAACACCGGCTATGGGCAGAATAGCTACTCACCGTACGTTTTAACTGTCGCAATCACCCCCTCATAATGGCATTTATGCCCCTTGGTAAATCTGATTATAGGCAATACCTTCATTGCAGCTTATTACATACAATAAAGTATGGCCATTAAACCATCAACATGACCTCTATCATTAGACCGGCAAAAAATTACCGGCGGGCTTTATCAGTCTTTGTGATCTTATTTATCTCCATCCAAAGTTTTGCCCAAAAGGCTACCGATTGGACGCTTGAAAGAATGCCGGTAAGCCTGGAGACCGACTACGCATTAAGCTCCCTTCCTCCGCAATTGCGCCCTGGCGCCACTGTTTATTTGTTAGACCCTACAAAGGGCTTTTATGTAGGTCGTAAGGGATCTAACGGATTCATTTGTTTTGTTACCCGGACGGAGTGGGAATGGGGCGAATTCAGGAAAGATATTTATACCGCCATTAGCTACGACTCTGAAGGCGCAAGGACAATTTTCCCGGTTTACATGGATGTAGCAGCGATGAGGGCTTCGGGAAAATTCACTCCTTTACAAATCAGAAACATCGTAATTGACAGGATAAGGAAAGGGGTATACAAGGCTCCCTCAAAGGCGGGAATCTCCTATATGCTGGGCCCGGAAATGCGTACATACCCAGGAATGCCAAATACCCATAACGTAAAGACCATGAGCATGCCGCATTATATGTTCTATGCGCCCTATATAACTAATGCGGACATCGGCAATATACCAGATGGTAAGGCAGATGGCCCTTCCGTGGGTAATCCGGGCACTATGTTTTTGGGAGAAAGAAAGAGCCCGTATGGGTACACCATTTTACCAGCAGGCGAGATGGAAGCTGCAAAAATAATTGCAGCAAATAAAGACCTGATGAAACGGCTTGCTGATTACAGGCCCTATCTTAAAGTTAAAATGAGTAAGATGAATGATTGAGATTATAATGCTGTTTTATTGTTTTTTAATTTTGTCTAAGCAGGGTCTTCAACAGGAGATCCTGCCGTGACAAAAAACGACTGCTATGAGAAAACTAAAATTACAGGTACAAATGACCATTGATGGTTTTGTAGCCGGGCCGAATGGCGAGTTGGACTGGATGTGGATTCCCGGCGAACGGGACGAATCCCTTTTCCAAAAAGTAATTGAGCTGGCCGACAGCTGTGATACCATTTTGCTGGGACGCAAGATGATCCCGGGATTCACCGAACATTGGGAAAATGTGGTAGACAACCTGCCCGACAGCCCGGAACAACCTTTAGCACAACTAATGGTAAATATGCGCAAAATTGTTTTCAGCCACACACAAACCGCCGTCACGGGCAGGAACTTAGAGGTGGAAAACGGTGACTTGGCCACTGCAGTAAATGCGCTGAAAAAACAACCGGGCAAGGATATTATGGTTTATGGCGGCGCCAACTTTGCAAGTTCTCTGATCAGCCTGAACCTTATTGATGAATATTATATATTCAGCGTTCCGGTTGCGATCGGGAACGGACTTTCAATTTTTAAGGAGCAAAAAGTGCTGAAATTAGAAAGTTCAACCACCTACAAAAGCGGGAAAATAGTCAATAAATACCTGCCGGTATAGGCCTGCGCAGATGGCACGAAGTAACCGCTTTTTCTTTTTAAGCTACCTTTTTAGAGCTTCCGGCGATGACAAAAGCAATTCCGCTATAAGCAAGTGCTATAAATGCGCTGGTGACCTCGCCACCTAAATCAGCGGCAGGGGAAACGATCACCCTGGGGATGTGGAGAGAAACAAACCAGATAAAGATCATGATACCCAAAAGAGTAGCAGTTAACCGGGCCATGATCTTCAAAATGATGGTAATGCCCGCGCCAATCAGTGCTACCCCGGCAAAATATATCCAAAACAAATGGTAAGGTATCCATGACGGAACAAGGCTTGTTGCCTCTTTTGCAAACAAAAAATGCAGTATACCGAAACTAACAATCGTTATGGAAAAAAGGATAGCCCCAAAAGGGGTCAGCTTCCCCAAAAACCGAAACAGGGAGTTTTCATTTTTCCCTGGAAAACAGCCGGCGATAACCAGTGCGCCGCCAGCGAATGCTAATTCTTTTTCTGCATTTTCCCATTCGCCCAAATGCCTGTAATTTGTACCCGTCATGAATTGATACGGGACATGGTACAAACAAAATATCAATAGCAGCACACCACCCAACAGGAGCGAGATTTCCCTGGTTTTTTTTTCAAAAACGATACCTATCCCAGCCAAAGCAAACAAGAGCCCGGAGATAACAGCGAGTATTGAAAGACCGGGCAACAAGGAATGGTTTGGAGGCAACAGCATATAGGGAAAATCACGCTCATAAATAGTCTGCAACCCTATTTCGGTTATCGCTATACCATAGAAGATACGCCCTATGTTGGATATGTTTCCCATTAGATCAAATGGTTTTATTTATTGGTGCTCCTTGTGCAAGAAATATAGACAAATATGGTAAACAATTGGTAATTAAGCGTATAGGAAATGTTCTATTTTTGTCCCCGCAGGGTCTCCAAACAGGGATCCTGCGGACTAAACTCGAACCATTTTATATTAGACTTGCGGAAATTGCTATTTTGGTTAAAATAGTTCAATCCTGGCATAGCTACCACATTGGACAAATCCATTAACCTACTTACTAAAGTTGCAACCATTACTTTATGTATTTAAGATATCAATGAACTATTCAAACCTCACAAGAATATCGAAAAAACTTTTATCCAAATTTTCATAAAGCGCGGTTATTCAGTTATTTGATCAATAGAGCGGATAATGCCTGTGCAAACCATCTTTCCAGGTAATCATTTGGATGCAAAGGGTTGCTGATACAATCTTTAGCTTTTTTATGCTGATAAAGAAATTGGCTTATCGCATACATGTCCAAATTCGCCACGCCTTTGGATTCCATTTGTTTTAGAACCTCACTGTAGCCTTCCAGATTACCCTCATAAAAGCTTTTATTTTGATCGCTATCAAGTACATAAGCCGGGTCGAATTTCATATTCGACAATAACAAAAATTCAACTTTTGGATTAGCTACCCTTACTTTTCGCATGATCGTTTCAATGTACCCTTTAAATTGTTCAGGCGTAAGCCGCCAAAAATCATTCATGCCAAAATCAATGATGACCAGATCTGGTTTGATGGGATTAACATATTTATCGGCATATTGAGCGCCCCAGTCAACTGCGGCACCGGGCAATCCGGCATTATATACATTGATATTGTTGTAGTTATATGCTTTTTTCAATTGCCTTGCTAGGAGATCAATATATCCTGGCATATAGGGTGGCACATCGTCATAACTACTGATATTCATACCCCGTGTAATGCTCATGCCGAAGGCTACTATTTTTAGTGGTTTTTTAGCCTGAAGTTTTCCTGAAGTTATCGGTAGCAGGCTGCCTTTATAAACCGGTATTGGCCCAGTCCATTTATCATGATGGGTGTAGGTAACTACCACCCACTGCGATTGCGTATTAAACCAAGCCAGGTCCTTTTTAGTGTCAAATGAAGTATCCGCACGATAAGGCATTGCAGACTTAGCGCTACGCTCAAGTACGTTTCCGTTTAAAGTATAATCTTTCCCAGTGGTATAATTTGTGTGCAAATCAAAACTTTTCACTGATAAGATCTGATCAGGATGATATAACAAGTTACCTTCGGCGGGTTTCCCATTTATGCTATACAACAATACCGTCTCGTTATATATCGTATCGGATTGCCATAGGGGGCGCATATATTGGTTAAGATCAACCCCGACAGAATGTTTTATTTTATGTTTAGTTACGTTGCTTTCGATCTTAAAGTCATCCGCGTAAATATAGCCGCGAGCCCCAGCATCTTTTTCTATCCCGATCTCCATATATGAAGCATTGGGTGGCGCCTCGGTATAATTACCTGTTTCCTGATAAGTGAGCGAATCTATTCCCTGACTTTTATACTCCAGTATTTTGTGATGCATGATATCATAAAAACGAATAAATGAATAGCCCTTTACCCCTTTATTACCTGATTTAATGTAAGCGTTGTACTGAACGACAGCCAGAGATGAAACCGGCATACGCCGGAATATGCTTCCAGCATTTTCGCCTATTTTGGCACATTGACCACCTGAATGATAATTGGTCTTATCGATGCTCGCATTGCCTGTAGCTAACCAACCTGTAAGGCCATGCTCAAAATCCAGGTTACTTTGCGCATAAACATTACCTGATCTAAGGGTTGCAATAAATAAAAGCAATATAGTAGTTGATTTCAAAAGCGCCCTTTTAACGAAGATGGTTTTTGTATTCATTAGTAATTCTCTTAAAAAACCGGGAACGAGATTTATTCGTTTTAACCTAAAAGCCCGTGAATGTAAGCAGCACTATCTTTAAAATTTTCCGGAACCATCTCCACAAAGAGATTTTTAACGCCGCCAATTTTAGCTGCCTCAAAAAACTCCTTCCAGTCGATTACCCCTTGCCCAATGGGTACTGCTTTTTTATCGGTGGTCCAATCGGACAAATGGGCTGAAATAAACCGACCCGGGTATTTTTCAAAATAGGTGGATGCTTTATAACCTAAGAAAATAACCTCCGTTTGGAACTGCATTTTAACTAAATCCCCGTTCAATTCTCCCATTATAGCATCATATATCAGTTCCCCGTCGAGGACGGCAAATTCTTTAGTATGATTATGAAGACCGGTATTCATGCCCGCGCTTTTGATCTTTTCGGCAATCTTGTTAAATTCAGCAGCCGCTTCTTTGTATTGAGAGATAGCAGTACCCGGCACATCTAAACCCGGACATATCATTTGGGTGAGCCCAAGCTCATGCGCAAATCCTATACTCTTATCAAGATTGTCGCCCCTAAGATCTTGAACGAGGAAATGGCAACTTGGACAATGCAAGCCCGACTCGTTGATCATGCGGCGCATGTCTTTAGCTTTCATCCCCACCAAAGCCTCAAAGCCCCACTGGGCAAAACTGGGAGGATAACACATTTCTACCAGTTGATATCCCATATCAGCCATCATCTTCATTGTTCCCGGAAAATCCTTGGTGATCGCGTCATGAAGAGGAAATATCTGAAAACCCACCGGATGCTTATATTTCGTAGTTCCGTTTGCTTTTGCCCCAAGTGGAAATTGTGAAAATGCAAGCATCGCCCCTAAGCCAACAGCACCCTGACCAATAAATGCTCTCCTGTTTATTTTTTTCATGATTTTATTATTCTAAATGGATGCCGGGTCCCAGCCGGTCCTGTAATCGCGCGATAGGTATTTATTTGCATCAGACACGTTGGTAATTTGCCTGCTGTCCGCATCATATCTTAATAATTTGCCTGCTCTTAAAGAGGCAGCATATAAATTAACAGCTTCTGTAATGTGTTCGGCTTCTGTAAAGTTTCCGGGATATTGTTTCCCGCTTTTGCAGGCATCAACAAATAGTTGCAAAGCCGCCACCATTTTATCAGATTCTTTGACTGGTGCAGCCTGAGGATTTTGAACTACATCAACCTTTTTTTGTGAAAGGAGGCGGGGATTTTGTATGTTAAATCCGGTAAGTATCTTACCCTTATCACCAACAAACATCATTCCTTCGGCCGGTAATACTTCATTGTTGTTGATCAATTCATCCGGTTGCACAGGCCCCATGCCACCATCGTACCAACATAGGTCAATGGCCGGTCTTGAACCATTAGCCAGGTATTTGAACCGGACAGAACTTGCCATAGGAAAAGAGAAATCATTATTTACAAAGTCGGGGCCGTATTTACCCATCCCAACGAAATGACTTAAGTTTGGTTCAATCATAGCAGGCGCTCCCAATTGAAGCGCATTGAACACTGTCCACAAGCTATAATGCCCCATATCAGCCATCGCCCCACCACCGAAATCGTACCAGCCCCTGAATACCATGTTGGTATAATTGGGAGAATAAGGACGGTCGGCTTCCGGGCCTAACCATAGGTTCCAATCAAAGCCATCCGGAACTTGCGCGACATCGGGAAGAGTTGAAAACTGGGGCCAAACAGGCCTGTTGGTCCAATTATGAACTTCTTTTAGTGTTCCGATCTCACCGGAATTGATCCAACTCATCACCTGATCCATTGATCCGTTGGAGTCCCATGGCACAAGGTGGGTAATACTTTTGCTTTTTCGGGCCATTTCTATCACCGCCTTCCCTTCCAACAACCGGTTAGAAAGTGGCTTATGCATCAATACATGTTTATTTCTCTTCAACGCCGCTATTGCAAATACCCCATGTAAATGATCCGGGGTCATTATTTTAACAGCATCCAGGTCTTTTTCCTTTTCAAGCAGTTCACGGTAATCAGCATAAGCATTACATCCTTTGAATTTTTCTTGCGACCGGATGTTGGCATAATAGGTGTCAATTACCGACTTCCCGTTTTCCCTTCCGCCTGCAACCGCATTATCACCACCGGGGGCCCAATCTGGCTTTCCAATTGCAGTCCTGATATCATCCCGAAGGCCATCCTTTGACCAATCTTTATACCCAACCGCATCCTTGTTGGGATCGCAGACTGCTATTACCTGGATGCCGGGTACAGACAGTAATGGCAATAATTCCCTAAGCCCCTGCGTTCCGCAACCAACATAGGCGAGAGTAATTTTATCGCTGGGCGCAATAAATCCTGCCCCGCCAAGTACATACCGGGGAACAATACTGAAAGCTAAAGCTCCGGCCGCGGCTGTTTTAACAAACTTGCGCCGGGTAATTTGTGAAGAATCGGGGGTTGATTTTATATCATGTATGCCCGGCTTATCGTCGCTTTTATTTAGAAGAATATCCTTTTCCATATTTTTTTCATTTATACTGGTTAAAACAGATAAACTATCTTAAAATTCAATTAGCAGCAGCCACACTTTTTATCTCAACCTTACCATTATTCACTGTTAAGGGCAGCCATAAATAATCCGACTTTTCAAGATCAGTTTTATTCCAGCGATCAGCCATAAAGAGGTAATTGTTTTTCCCTCTAACCTTGATGATATAAGTACTCTGCGATTGAAAAGTTGTATTAGCGCCTGGTCCAACACAGGGGTTACCATTTTCTTTATATGGCCCCAGGATATTGTCGGCAACGGCGTAGGTAGCTGCATTAGGCGACCATCCTGAGCAGTCAGAGGTGATCAAATAATATTTCCCTTCATTTTTAAACATTGCAGGTGCTTCCCGGCGACGGTTTACCAGGATGCGGCTGTATGTTTTTGTAGGATGTAAATAATCATCACTTAAAAGGCATACCTGCATGGTATTATTTTGCTCGGATGAGTAAATTAGGTAGGCTTTGCCGTCATCATCTTTAAACAAAGTCATATCACGTGACATTTGACCGTTGGGCTTTACGCTGCTTATATAGTGATAAGGCCCAATGGGGTTATCACTTACCGCAACACCAGATTGTGAATAAGAGTAGTCTTTTTTGTCGATATGCATCCACATCACAAACTGTTTCGTTTTACTATTGTAGATCACCTTTGGCCGCTCGATTACCCTGCCGGTATCAAGATCATTGTCAGGCTGCCCTTTTACCGGAGACAGGGCTACACCTTCATATTTCCAATGCTTTAGATCTTTTGATGAATAGCATGATATTCCACCGGCAGGAACACGATAATCCTCCCAGCTTTGGCCAGATACTGACCATGTTTTCCCCTTTTTGATCTCGCCAAACAGGTAATAGACACCATTATGATACATTACCCCGGCACCATGGGCATTCACCAGGTTATGATCTGTGTCATACAATTCCCCATTAACTGATATTCCCGGTACCTGGGCGATAGCTATAGTTTTTTAAGAATAATGCACTACATAAAGCAAATGCAAAAACAAGGTATTTCATGGTTTTATATTTATATAAAGCTATGCTGATTTGTAACCAACCGCATACGCATCAGCTTTCAATTTCAATTCATCCTTCTCGCCAGAAGAGCACTGAATAACTAAAGATTTTTGAGCATCAAAAGCACCTTGTTTTATTTCAGCAGCACCCCATGACAACCCACTCCAGATCATTTTATCATATTCAATATGCGTCGGTATCTCTTTTCCATCCTGCATAACTTTGATCTTGATCACCTCGCTTACTTTTTTGCCGTCAGGCGGTGCGCCTGGCCATGAACGACAGGGATCGCCATTGCTATAATATTGCTGCATGATAATGCGCACACCCTTGTCCTTAACAGCATTCACGGTTCCCGAAATGGTGTTTTTTGAGGTTGTGGTAAAAGCGGCCTCTATTTTATCGATGCTTGATGGGATATGGATCGTATCATCAATACCAAAGTTATATAGCGTATTAAAGCGATCTTCAAAAAAGTCGGCAAATTCACCAAATCCTGCAACGACCAATTGTTCGGGACCTAATGTTAGGTTACCGTTTTTTAACACAGGCGAATAACCACCATCGCGATACATTATTTGTCCGCCTATCGGGTTATTTACCGGTAATTCTATGGTCGCCATTTCCTGCGATGGGTTAATAATGGTACATACTGTTCCTTTATCGGTTGACGACTTAAACCCATATGGCTTTCCCTTACCCGGAATTGAGCCAAAAGTGACCGTACTATCCTGCTTTTGCAGTTGATGATATAAGCTTTGTACCTTGGCAAACCACCTGCCATCCTCATTATTCAATAGTTCCAAATTGCCGTGGTACACGTTTACCCATCCGCCGCGTGCTAATTCTAAGATCAGCATACCTTTCCAGCAATGCGTGGCGCGGGAGTAGCAAGTGCCTGTTGTTCCGATCATAAAAGCGCAATTATCAATGCGGCGGATCGGCATTCCATAAGCCTGGTAGGCAAATGCCTGGTGATCAGAGTAGTTATCCTGTGATCGCCAGATATTCATCATTGGCACATCCGAAAAGCGGGGGTCGCCGCAATAAAGTGTATCAAATGTATCCAGCCACCGGGGATCTATCTTTTTATCGAAAGGTTTATAAGTATTTTCCATATCTCCCCCAAAACCGTTGTACCCGGTTATCAATATATCCGGATTTTTATGGCGGAATTGCTGCAACATTTGCATGAAGGCAACTTTATTCTTTTCAATCACCTCATCCTTGGTGTATTTATCTTTCATGCGGGGTGTTACCGCCTCGAAATAGGCGAAATCGAACTTGAACAGACGCACACCTTTATCATACCATATTTGTAAAGTACCGGCCAGGTGTGCCAAATAACCACCATCGAATAAACATAAAATATTAGGATCGGTTCCAAGTGAAGATTGCCATTCGGGTATGATATCCAGTACCTGCCTGCCGCCCATTCTTACCAAATTGGTCGAGAACCACATACCCGGTTTTATATCATTTTTTTTGCATTCAGCCAACCACTTACCTGGCCCATTGGGCCAGTGTTCTTTTAACCAGGTTCGGTAACCGCCTTCCTTACTGAACCAAAAAGCATCCATCACATAATAATCTATTTCAACGCCCAGGGTTTTCAGGCGCACGATCTCATTCAACTCG
>JABDFM010000083.1 GCA_013286565.1 Bacteroidota bacterium | reverse complement strand
TACAAGGTTGGCGGCCAAATTCTGATGTTCGCCAGGTATCTGGTTTTGCCGGAGTGAATTACCAGGCCAATGATAAACTTAAATTAGGGCTTGAATATTCTATCTTACGCAACCGAATCCATATGCCGGGAGGTTTTGACGATGAGCAATTCAACCTGGATAGCCGGGCGTCATACCGCGCCAGAAACTGGTTAAGCAGTCCGTGGAATATTTTGACCGGAAAATTCTGCTACCAGTTTTCATCAGATACCAAGCTTTCCATTAAATCAGCATACCAATTCAGTTCGCGCAACCTGGTATGGAAAAACGAGGATGGTGGACCGGGCACACCAGACAGCATCAGTACGGTTACCCTGCAACCGGTTAACCGCGAGGTACAACGGGAAATATTCCATGCGAATACCACTGAGGCCCGTCTTGCCTCCGACTATGGGATTGGTGAGATGAAAAACACGTTAGCCGCAGGTATCCGGCTATTTTATGGTAAAATGAAACGTGAAGGCGGTGGTCTGGGTACAACAGGTTCTGACTTCGATCTGACATTATTAGACCCGCGTTATGGGTATAACCTGAATTTCACCACCACTAACATCGCGCCTTTTGTAGAGAATATTTTCCGTTTAGGTAAGCGATTTTCAGTAACCCCTGGCTTTCGTTTTGAATACCTGAAATCAACTACGGATGGTTATATTGATAATGACACCACGCAAACTACCCACGGTTCAAAAATTCGCAAATTTGCCTTGTTCGGCGTTGGCGCGCAATTCATTACCACCTCTACAACCAATATTTATGCAAATATTTCGCAGGCTTACCGCCCGGTAACATATGACGAGCTTACCCCCTTTGGATCGGCTACTAAAATTGACCCTAATTTAAAAGATGCCAGTGGCTATAATGCTGATCTGGGATGGCGGGGAACTATTAAAAGCTTTTTAAATTTTGATGTCAGTGGCTTTTATTTGCGTTACAATAACAGGATCGGAGTCACACAGCAATTTGATGCAAGTGGCAATCCATATCTTTTCCGCACTAATATTGCTAACAGTGTACACAAAGGAACCGAAACATATATTGAGCTTAATATTACCAGGGCATTTTTTCCGGGTAGTACTATCGGGGAGTTTAGTTTTTATAATTCTTTCTCTTATATCGATGCGCGCTATGTTTCTGGCGATTACAAAGGAAAGTTTGTGGAATACGCCCCGCAAACCATTAACCGTTTTGGTGCAACTTATACCTATAAAGTATTTTCAACTACTTTTCTAATCAGCAACACAGCAAAATCTTACGGAGATGCCACCAACACTACAAGCAGTAGTGACCCGGCTGTTGGGTTGATCCCCGCTTACCAGGTATTGGACTGGTCGTCCTCTCTCCATATCGGTAAATACAATTTTAAATTTGGGGTCAATAATTTGTCGGATAAAAGATACTTCACCGTCCGCACAAATGAATACCCGGGGCCTGGTATCATACCTGCTATTGGTCGAAGTTTTTATGTGGGGTTTGGGGCTAAATTTTAGGGTTTGTTGAATGGTTGATTAAGTTGCAGTTTAAAACCAAGTCAACTTGATCAACCAAATTAATCACGCCACAAATAAGGAAATAACAATAGAGAAGTAGCAATAACGATGACATTAATGGCACACAGAACACCGATGTTGCCATAATTTAAACTGCGCTCCAATCCGTCCATAGCGCCCTTACTGATGCGGATAAGCAACAATATGATAGGGATAATGACCGGAAAACTTAAAATAGCCATCAAAGTACCGTTATTCCCAGCTTTTGAAGCGATAGCCGATATCATGGTGAATACTGTAGAAAAGCTAATGCTTCCCAATAATACCGATAGAAAATAGAACAGCGGATCGCCAGGCGTGTTTGGAAAAAAGAGCAGGTAAACTAATAATGTCAACACCCCAAGCAGGGACATTAACAATACGTTATAAATCGTCTTGGAAAGAATAATAGCTTGTGGGCTGGCAATGGAATAATAGTACAACAAACGGCTCTTACTTTCCTGTAAAAAGCTTTTAGCGATCGCATTAACCGAAGCAAATAGCATAATGATCCAGAACAGCACATTCCATACAATTGGGTAGCCATTGCTGCCAGTAAAGCCCGGCGTCAAACTAAAAGAAATATAACAAACAAATACGGTGGAAACCACATAAAGCAACACCCCATTGAAGGCGTATTTTGACCGCCACTCAAGCAATATCTCTTTTTTAAATAAGTTCCAGGTTTGGTTGAGGAGTTCCATTTTGGCAAAGATAGTTTTTGTTGAGCTTAAAGCAGAAAGCTATCTTTACTCCATGCCAATTGCCCACTACCGCACACCGCTTGGTATTGCCCGGATCACTGAAGAAGATGAGTTTATAACTTCGGTATATGTGCTCAACGAAGATGTTCCGATGGAAAACCCTGAAACTCCCCTGCTTAAAATAGCAGTACAGCAATTAGATGAATATTTTGCAGGCAAGAGGCAAATATTTGACTTCCCGATCAAACAGCAGGGCTCTCCTTTCCAGCAAAAAGTGTGGGACTGTTTATTGCAAATAGGTTATGGTAAAACTATCAGTTATGCCCAGCAATCAAAAATGATGAAAGACCCATTGGCTATCCGGGCTATCGCATCTGCAAATGGGAAAAACAACTTATGGGTAGTGGTACCCTGCCACCGGGTAATAGGTTCAGACGGTAGCCTAACTGGGTATGGCAGTGGCATATGGCGCAAAAAATGGTTGCTGGAACATGAGGCTAATACGATCGGTGTGGGGCAGATCAAACTATTTTAACCACCGATTTTCTGGTAAATATTTTCTTTTGAATTGATCACCTTAAATTTGTTTTTGAAGCCTGGAAACCTGATAGCTTCTTTGCTGCCCAGACATAAATAACCCAGGGGGCACAAGCTGTTATAAAACAGGTCCAGTATTTTTTCCTGTAGCGCGGCCTCAAAATAAATGAACACATTGCGGCAACTTATTAGCTGGAACTCGTTAAAAACATGATCAGCTATTAGATTATGGACAGAGAACAAGGTATTTTGCTTTAGCTCATTAAGTACACTTGCAGTGTCACTTACGATGGTAAAATAATCGGTCAATGAACCGGGCAATTGGCATAACTGATAGTTTTCTGTATAGCTTTTTATTTTGCGATGGGTATAAACGCCTTTACGGGCCTCATTCAATACTCCGGTGTTGATATCGGTACCATAAATGAATGATTTTTGGCTCAAACCAGCTATGTTTAATAAAATAGCCAGTGAGTAAACCTCTTCCCCGGTTGAACAACCTGCACTCCAAACCCTGATGTGCTGAAAGTTAGGCAAGTCAGGTATTACGTAGGTATTTAATGCCCTATAAAAAGATGGGTCGCGGAACATCTCCGTTACATTAACGGTAATCTCCTCCAAAAACCATTGGAAAAAATTCGATTCGTTAACTACCAGCGCTTGTCTAAGCTCATCAAACCCAAAGCGTTTAAGCATCAATATTCTCGAAAGCCTTCTCCTTAATGACGGCCTTGAATAATTTAAAAAATCGAACCCATGATGTTTTTTTACCAGGCTGATCAGCTCATTTATCTGTGGCTCTGTAAGAGTTACTATCGCATCGCTCATAAATGTTTCAGGCCGTGATTAAAGTATTATTCCTGGTTAATTTGGGTGTTGCCGGATTTTGGCTGATCGGGCATCTTAAATTTTGGCCTGCTACATAAAGAACCTGCCAAAGCCATAACCGGACCTGCGCATAACAGCCACCACCCCCACTTAAACTTAATTTGCCTGTCTAAAAACTTTTCGAGCGAATGGAAAGGAATAAAATTGAATGAGAAACGAATTTTAAGCAGGCACAGGAAATAAAATAAGATCACCAAACCCACAGATAACCAGGCAGCCATCCGGGCAATCTTCATCTGCATAAACACAATACCTATTATCCCTACAACTGCCACCAATAAAACTACGATGCCATAAGGCTTATTACAAGCATACATATCCCAATTCATGATGTGGAGCGGGCGAAGTAAAGGGCAATAAGTGGCCGCAATAAGCATCACAAAGCCCGCAAACGATATGAATGATCCCAGCCTCATTTTATTTTTGGGTGATTTCCATTTTATCAGCAAAGTGTGCGCAATAATCGCGAAGATCCTCTACAATATTGGTTTCGCCTGTGGCACGTAAAAAACTGTCGCCCATAGTTTGCAGGGTTTCATAAAAAAACCGCTTCATTTCGTCAACGGCCATGTCTTTCGTCCAAAGGTCTATACGCAGGGTGTTTTTATAATTATGATCCCATAGGGCCAGCATGATGGATTTTACCGGCAGTGCTTCTTTGTTTTCCGCGTCGGTTGATTCCCAGGTAATCTTTTCCGGTACGTTGTTATCATCCAGGTCTATAGTGAGTTTTATTTCGGCTTTCTTCATGTTTGTTATTTAACCAGTAAAAATATAATAGTCGTCAAAGTTATAAAGCTTAGCTCTACAATCCATAAAGTTTTGGTTTTAGGGAAAAAATTCCTGAGCATAATATCCAGAAATGACACTACAAACGCAAATAGTAAAAATATAATGGTGATGGTGCCACTCCAGTGCTCATATTTGCTGCCTGTGATTTTGGCGCCATAGAGCCAGATGTAAACTGCCAGCACTAAAAAAAATGCAGTGCCAAAATTTAAAGGGGTTATCCGGAATTTCATTTAACTAACGCTTTTTCTTAAAACTTTTATTTGATCGTGATTTAGTACCGGCCTTTGAATTTGGATTAGCCTTCGCTCTTGCGGCATCGAATTTTTTGCGCTGATTGAGGGTCTTCTTTTCGTGGAAAGCGCCTTTAAAGTCCGGATCATCCTTACGTTTTTGCAGGTCGATCTCTTTAGCCTGGTCCTGCCGCTCTTCGTATGGAGTTTCTTCTACAAAAACATCCTCTGGAAGCGGAAATACCGGGATAGTTTGCCTGATCAGCTTTTCTATTTTACGGATATAATATTCTTCAGAAGGAGTGCAAAAAGTAATAGCCTCACCTGATTGCAAAGCCCTGCCTGTACGACCAATACGGTGTACATAATCCTCGATCACAAACGGCACATCAAAGTTGATCACATGGCTCACATCGCTTACATCAATACCCCGCGATGCCACATCGGTAGCGACCAATATTTTCACCTCATCGTTTTTAAAGGCATTGATGGAGTTGATACGGGTATTTTGCCCTTTATTGGCGTGCAGCACTTTTACTTCCTTCTCGCCAAACTTGCGGGTTAGAAACTTATAAACATCCTCTGCTGTAACCCTTGTCTTACAAAATATCAGCAGTTTGGTAATATCATCAGGCTTAGCTAACAGGGTTTTTAGCAGGTTGATCTTAGTTTTGATATTGGGCACATGATACAGCTGCTGATTAACAGTTTGGGCTGGTGTAGCCTGTGGCGAAACTTCGATAATCGTGGGGTTCTCCAAAAAATTACCAGATAGCTGGTGTATCTTATCAGACATGGTTGCCGAGAAAAGCAGGTTCTGCCGTTTACGCGGCACTACTTCTAAAATGCGGTTGATCTGCGGCATAAAACCCATATCCATCATTTTATCGGCTTCGTCCAATACCAATACCTGCAACAATTTGGTAACCAAATGCCCGGCCAGATAAATATCCATAAAGCGGCCCGGCGTAGCTACTATAATATCCACACCTTTTTTTACCTGCTCTATTTGTGTTTTTGGGCCCAAGCCGCCATATAAGGCAATCACCCTTAGATCGGTATTGGTGGCAAACGCTTTTATATTTTCTTCTATCTGCATGGCCAGCTCACGTGTAGGGGCCACGATGAGGGCACGGGCATGATCTCCCTGTGCGTATTTCAACCTCATGATGATGGGCAACACATAAGCGGCGGTTTTCCCCGTTCCGGTTTGGGCTATACCCATTACATCTTGCCCGTTTAATATAGGCGGTATCGCTTTCTGCTGTATGGGCGTAGCTTCGGTATAACCGGCTTCGGCAACAGCGTCCAGTATCTGCCGGTTAAATTTAAAATCTGCGAAGTTGACAACCATGCGACAAAGATAGGTTTTTCTTTGAGGTGTAGGGGAAAGGCGAAATTGAAGAGTTTTTGAAGAAGGATCTATCCACTCTAAAATACTCCTGGTATCAGCCTATATTTTACCTTCCCGCGATATTCCTTATATCCTGTCAAGTTTTTTGAAAGAAAGTTTTCTTCATCAGATAATCGCCAAATAATAACAGCCGCGATTGGAATACATGCCAGCAATCCCCACCAAGAGCCAAGTGCAAGCGGACTGCCTATCAATAAAATCAGCGCGCCGCTATACATCGGATGCCTTACTATGGCATAAGGACCCGTAGAAATTAGCTGCTGCTCAGCCGCAACTTCGATACTCGCTGATGTAAACGTATTCTCCTTGAAAACCAGGAACACTATATAAAAGCCGGTTGTTATCAAAACGTTACCACCTATCACTGCAAATAATGCTGTGTGCGACCAACCAAAACGATGGTCAAATGCGGACACTAAAAAAATAGCGATAAACGCAATTTGAGCAAAGGATTGAATTACCTTTTGGGTCTTCTCCTTTTCAGCGGCAGGGCCGCCATTAACCCGCCTTTGCAGCAACCCGGTATCGTGTTTCATCAGGTAAATGGTGACAACAGCTGAGCAGCCAAAGAAATTAGCAATATACACCCAAGCCTGCCAGTAATTGATTGACCAGGCAGGAATAAATAATAACAACCCTAATACAAATGCCAGGGAGACAAGCCCTATCCATGCCTTTTTATTTAAATCAGTCATTTATTAAATCTCGTTATTAAATTAATTACCTGCAAACGGCGGGCTGTTTACTATCCCAGGGAAACTGCTTTTAGCTTTTTTTGCCCTCTTTCCGCCGTAGGCGAAGAGAGGGCCGACCATCCGCTGGCTAGCGGAGAAAGTCGGGGTGAGTAATCGCCGCAAGCAAGCGGTAATATCACTTCATTAGGACTCACCCGGTCATCGCTAAACCGCTCGACCACCCTCTCTTCGCTTCGCGGAAAGAGGGTAGAAACAGTTCGGTATTTTAAACGCAATTCCCCTCTTTACTATCCTTAGCATAGATTTGATTTCTGATTAATTAATTATCTTCACGCCAAAATTAATCTATATGAAAAAACACTTACTCATCTTATCTATTTTTATGCTGACGATTATTGGTTCTGCCTCTGCACAAGTTAATAAGGGTAATTATTACGTAGGCGGCAGTCTTAGCTATAATTATGACGGTGGCCCGGGTACCACAACTGTTTATAATTTTGGTACGGGCACTACAAATTACACAGTGAATAACGTAGCTACCTTCCAGATCAATCCTGAATTTGGCTATTTTTTGTCGAAAAACTGGTCGATAGGCATTCAGCCTAATTATTCACGTTCATCCGGTACAGAAACCAATGCGTTTACCTCTACTACTGCTGGTATAAACAGCTATACCACCGTAAATAATTACCATATAGATGTTGTGGGTTTAACCCTGAACTTCAGGTATTACTGCATGCTTACGGATAAAATAGGTATTTATCCGGAGTTTGGCATCAGCTCACAAAATAACATTAAAGACTTTAGCAATGGTGAGATCACCTTGCTTGCGAGCCCGAATATCGTGTTCTTCCCCACACCCAAACTGGGCATTAATATGGGTTTTGGTAATGTAAAATATGCTACTGATTATCATTTTAAAAGCAACATAGTGAATGTGGGGTTGAATGACGCCATCTTTTTCGGTTTGAATTATTATTGGGGAAAGAAATAATTTTGATATCGAATTTCGGATGTTCAATTTCGAAATTATTTCATTCGGGCTAAAGTAATTCTAAACCTTACCTTTGTGACTAATTACCAAATCCGAAATTGAACATCCGAAATCCGAAATTGAACATGTCTTCCATTCTCATCAAATCCGCCACAATAGTTAACGAAAACCGCCAGTTTGTAAGCGATATATTGGTGAAGGATGGTTTGATAGACAGGATAGACGGCCATATAGATGTCCCCGCGGATAAAACCATTAACGCGGAAGGGTTGCATCTTTTCCCCGGCTGTATTGACGACCAAGTGCATTTTCGTGAACCGGGATTAACGCATAAAGCCAATATCCATTCAGAATCGCGAGCGGCTGTGGCCGGTGGTATTACCTCCTTTATGGAAATGCCAAATACAATACCAAATGCTTTAACGCAGGAACTGCTTGAACAAAAATACGAGATAGCTGCGCATAACTCGCTGGCTAACTACTCCTTCTTTATGGGCGCATCTAATGATAATTTGGATGAAGTTTTAAAAACAGATATCAATAACGTTTGCGGGATTAAAGTTTTTATGGGTTCGTCCACCGGGAATATGCTGGTTGATAACCCACAAACGCTGGAAGGTATTTTTACTCATTCGCCTATGTTGGTTGCGGTGCATTGTGAGGATGAGGCCACGATCAGAGCTAACCTAAACCATTACAAACAATTACTTGGCGACAATATACCGGTAAAGCTTCACCCTAAAATCCGTAGTGAAGAGGCTTGTTATCTTTCATCCTCTATGGCGGTTGAGTTGGCTAAAAAGCACCATACCCGGCTGCATATTTTGCATATCTCGACAGAAAAAGAAACGCATTTATTTGACAATACTATCCCGCTGAAAGATAAGCGGATAACCGCCGAGGCCTGTATCCATCATTTATGGTTTACGGATGCGGATTATGAAACCAAAGGCAACCTGATCAAATGGAACCCAGCGGTAAAAAAGGAATCTGACCGGGATGGCATATTGAAAGCAGTATTAGATGGCCGTATCGATGTGATCGCTACCGACCATGCCCCGCATACTTTGGAGGAAAAATCGCTGCCCTACCTGCAGGCGCCGTCAGGCGGACCATTGGTGCAGCACGCCTTACCGGCCATGCTTGAGCTGCATCACCAGGGAAAGATCAGCCTGGAGCAGATCGCTGAAAAGATGGCCCATAATGTGGCGACCTGTTTCCAGGTTGACAAGCGCGGCTTTATCCGTGAAGGTTACTGGGCCGATCTGGTGCTGGTGAACCTGAATGATCCCTGGAGTGTCGAAAAAGACAATATCCTTTACAAATGCAAATGGAGCCCGTTTGAAGGGGTTACTTTCAGATCTAAGATCATCCATACCCTGGTTTCGGGCAACTTAGCTTATAGTGGTGGAAGTTTGATTGAAGGTGTCGGCGGTAAGCGGTTGGTTTTTAACCGATAAAGCCTCACCTAAATCCTCTCCAAAGGAGAGGACTTAAAAATCTCGCAATAAAATAAATTCCGGTTCAGACAGCCAAATAAACTTCTACTTCCATTTCTTCAAATGACCGGGCACCTGCTTTATACAGATCATAGTCGGCAGTATATTTCCTGTTGATGGGTGTTTGCCATATCTCCATCCAGGTAGTGGCTACACATTCCGGGAATTTACCTTGTGGCTTATAAACGTGGTAATCACCAGCTGGTATAAGAGCGGTAAAAAAATCGCCTGGTATGTTGTTTGCATCCGGAACTTTACATCCTAATACAGCAGTGTACTCTCCGGTATGGTCACTTTCATAATCGGTGTAAACGCAATAAATATCGTCTGATAATTTCTCTTCAATTTGTTGTGCCAGGTTTTCCGACATAAACCTCGTCCACAGGCTACCGATATCTTTTTCCGATTGGCCGTTCTGATTGGTGGTTTTTACTGCAATGCCTGTTACAAAAAATCCGGGGCTATTTATATGCTCAAAGGGTGTATTTTCGCTCATTACTAATCGTTATATCGATAAATAAATAATTATCAATCAATTTTTTATGTAGTTTATATAATTAAACGGTTTATACCTGTTTACTTTCAACCATCTCTTTCATCTTTCCAAAAACATAGAGCCAGTTTTGTTCGGAATGTTCTTTTGACTCGGCTGTTTTGATGTTATCCTGGGTAACGGTAAATGTGGTTATACCGTCTTTTTCTACTAAGGTATAAGTAATGTTCGCATAATTCTCCGGCTTATCTTCAGT